>NZ_LWDV01000005.1:28221-177666 GCF_001693735.1 Orenia metallireducens | reverse complement strand
CTAAGAGAATCTCTGTCAAGAAGTTTTTAAAAGATTTCTTAATATTCAACAAAAAGAATTATACCAACTTTCAAGTTGATTGTCAAGAGGAATTTTGAAATTTAAGCTAATTAACTATACTTAGTAATATAACTAACATTTTGATTAAGAAGCTATATATAGAACCCTCTTTTTTATAATTCTTGTGAACAACGTTTAATATAATAACATCTTAAATATAAGTTGTCAATACTTATTAACAACAAATTTGCATTACTCATTATAACCTCTAAAAATTAACTCTCATTTATTAAAGAAAAAATCTATACTTAATACTACAAAAACTGTAGATACTGAGTATAGACATCTTTTTTATCTTTATTTACATAAAGCGACCATTAGATAGTAATCTTTACCTTTAATCGGCTTTTCTATGGTCTTATCACATTGGCAATACAAATCTATTTCTGAAAATAAACCTAATACTTCTCTAAATTCTTCTTCAGTATATTGTCTATAGTGATATGGATTAACACATTCAAAGTCTCTACCTCTTCCAAAAGGAGTGGATATAATCAATAAACCATCTTCCTTTAATAAACTTTTTAAATTATTAACAAAAGTGTAATCATCTTTAATATGCTCTATTGTTTCCATACTAACAATAGTATCAAACTTACCTATTTCATCACAGAGACCCTCATCATTAACATCTCCTACTAAAAAACTATTCCAAGGATACTTATATACCCTTTTTGCATATTCAATTGACTCTTCATCTATATCTACTCCTACTATCTCATCAATCCCTTCACCCATTGCCATTAAAATTTCGCTTCCATACCCTACTCCACAGGCGATATCTAAAACCCTTCCCCTAGCAAATCTACTAGCAAATTTATATCTAGCTATATGTTCAATCACTAAACCATTTCTAGGATTCATCTCTTCTGGAATAACTCGCTCCCCTGTAAATTCCATCTTTCTTCCATTCCCTTCTTACTATCATCTTTTACTGCACTAATTGTATAAATTGATCTAGGGTTCCATAATAACCAACTAGATATCTGATTATCCTTTACGGCTTTTATCTGTTCCTTAACTTCTTTATCTGTATATATATGTCTTAAAGAAAAATCTTGTAACCAAGGTCTTAATTTATAACTCTTATCTCCCAACTTCTCTCTAGCATCTTCTAAGCTTTCAAAAATTATATCATATGGATTACTATCAGGATTATCTATTCCATAGAATCCCGAACTATAATGAGAAGGATAAATCATTGGTGATAGATAATCTACATAATCTACTAATCTTGTAATATCCTGTCCTATCTTTAAATCACCTTTAGCGGTTGTAGTTAAGCCAAATACATCTGCAGAAATCAAAACATTATATTTTTTTAACCTCTCATTAGCAAACTTCAAAAAACCTACTATAGCATCTGTTCTTGACTTATTCTCTTCTGTTTTGATAATCAACTTACTATTTACTGCCAAAGTAGGGAATCTAATATAATCAAACTGAATCTCATCTAATCCTAATTTAACTGCTTGTTCTGATATCTTTATATTATACTCCCAAACCTCTTTTGAATAAGGACTAACCCAAACATCACTGTTAATTATAGTTTCATTATCACTAGCTGATATATATTTCAAAGAATATTTCGAATCTTTATTAGCTAAAACAGGGTCTTTAAAAACGGCTAACCTTCCAATAACATATATACCCTTTTTATGAGCTTTATCTATTAACTCTTTCAGCCCGTTTTCAAACAACTGTGAAATATCTCTCTGATTCTTAGAAAAGATAATACGACCTGTTACATCCTTTAGATCAACTACAATAGAGTTCAAATTACTCTCTTCAACCTCTTTTATCAAATTATCAGTCTTTCTTTCATTGCCTACTACCCAACCATTTATATATATACCTCTAACATCTTTAGAATAAGTATAATGAGGAGATACTAATTCCTCCTTACTTAAACTATAATCTCCTTTATCCCTGACAGGAAAATTGAGAGTAATCCTATTAGATATAAGGGATTTTTGATCCATATTAATTTGACTATAATCTTCTAAATCTAAATTACTTTTATACTCCAACACAAATCCCGCATCAACATTAAAAGAAAATAATAAAGCTAAAAACAATGTCGTTACAATTACTGCTATTTTTTTTAACACTCTCAACACCTCTTATTATTTAGCAATTGTCTCTAATTATTATCCTAAATCTTATTATAACATATGTTAGAGGTGCTTTTTATATAAATTTATTAGATAAAAAAACAAAAAGAGGTGGAGATACCACCTCTTGAAGAAGAATCTATAAAATACTAAAGATATTCTTATTTTACCTCTGGTCTTAAATGAGGGAAGAAGATAACCTCTCTAATAGATGGTGAATCTGTTAATAACATGATTAATCTATCTATTCCAATCCCTAATCCTCCTGCAGGTGGCATTCCATACTCCAATGCCCTAATAAAGTCTTCATCCATCATATGAGCTTCATCATCTCCTGCTTCTCTTTGGGATACTTGAGCTTCAAACCTTTTCTTTTGATCAATTGGGTCATTAAGCTCAGAAAAAGCATTAGCTATCTCATTTCCTGCGATAAACAATTCAAATCTATCTGTAAAATCAGGATTATTTGGATTACGTTTAGCCAATGGAGATACTTCTACAGGATATTGTGTGATAAATGTTGGTTGGATTAATTTGGCTTCTACAAACTCTTCAAAAAATTCATTTATAATCTCCCCAACAGATGTCTTATCATCAACGTTAACACCTTTTTCTTTAGCTAAAGCCTTTGCTTTCTCTACTGTACTTACTTTAGAGAAATCAACTCCAGCATATTTCTTAATAGAATCAACCATAGTTATTCTATCCCAATTACCCAAATTAATTTCTAAACCATCATATGAAATCTCTAAAGTTCCTAATACATCTTGAGCAACTGTTTTAATTAAATCTTCAGTGATATCTATCATATCTTCATAATCAGCATAAGCCTCATATAACTCCAAAGAAGTAAATTCTGGATTATGTTTAGTTGATAGCCCTTCATTTCTCATATTCTTACCAAGTTCAAATACCTTTTCAAATCCACCAACTAATAATCTCTTTAGATAAAGCTCTGGTGCAATTCTCATATATAAATCGATATCCAAAGCATTGTGATGGGTTACAAAAGGTCTGGCAGATGCTCCACCAGCAATTGGATGCATCAGGGGAGTTTGAACCTCTAAGAAACCTTTTTCTTCTAAATAACTTCTGATCTTATGTAAAATCCGACTTCTTAAAATAAATTTCTCTTTTACTTCAGGGTTTACTACTAAATCAACATATCTTTGGCGATATCTTAGCTCAACATCCTTTAAACCATGCCATTTCTCTGGTAATGGCCGTAAAGATTTAGACAATAATTTAAAGCTCTTAACTCTAATGCTAATTTCTCCACGTCTAGTTTTAAAGACAGTACCTTCTACTCCAACATGGTCACCGATATTTAGACTAGTAAATAACTCATAAAGCTCTTCACCAAGTTTATTCTGTTGAGCGTAAACTTGAACCCTTCCAGACATATCCACAATATCTGCAAAAGAAGATTTGCCATGGTTTCTAAAGGCCATGATACGACCAGCAGCCTTAATAACCTTATCTTCTGCTTCTAACTCTTCAAAATTCTCTAATATATCCGCTACTATATCCTCACGGTTAAACTCATTACTATAAGCTTCAATCCCTGCCTCATTCAAATCATCTAATTTTTTACGACGTTCCATCATCAACTCATTTAATTCATTTTCTACCATAACCTCTATACCCCCAAGTTTCATAAATTTATTACTATTTAAATTATTTATTTTTCAATTGATAATATTTCAAATTTTACTGTTCCTACTGGTACTTCAATCTCAACAGTATCTCCAACTTTATGACCAATTAAGCCCTTCCCAATTGGAGAAACATTAGAAATTCTATTTTCATCTGGATCGACTTCAGTAGGACCTACAATTTTAAACTCCTCTTCCTCATCAAACTCTAGATCTTTAACTTTAACTGTAGTTCCCAAGCTTACTTTACCAGTATCAATGTTTTCTGTATTTATAACTTCGGCATTCTTTAACATCTGCTCTAATTCTCTAATTCTTCCTTCAATAAAGGCCTGTTCATTCTTAGCATCATCGTATTCTGAATTCTCACTAATATCTCCCAATGCTCTTGCTTCTTTAATTCTTTTGGCAATCTCTTTCCGTTTAGGCCCTCTAAGGTGTTGTAACTCTTCTTTTAATTTATCTAAACCCTCCTGAGATATAACAATTCTCTCCTCTTTCATCCTAGATACCCCTTTTCTTAAATTTTATAATATATTTATTATTTCAAAAATATAAAATAGTGTCAAGACATATTGACTTAACACTATTTATCCCACTTTAATAAATTATTATAATCCAACTTGTAAAAATTGTCAAGTAGAGCTAACTATTCTCCTCACTTTACTGACCTGTTGTAAAGTAACCTCTCTCTCTAAGCTTCTCAAACTTGATAATCTAAACCCATGCTTATCAGCTAAATTGCTGATTTCAATTACTTTTTCTAAATCTAACTCTGGTCCTAAGCTATAATTTTCATATCTTCCTTCTAAAGATAAGATCATAGTCTCTGCCATGCAAGCATAAGACGTACCTTTAGGAAAACCAAAATTCAAATTAAATTCAACTTCTCCTGGAACCTCTACTATCCCTCCATCTATAACTAAAATATCATCTCTTTTAAGTGCTATCTCTTCTGCAACATCACGAGGTCTAGCAATATCACAGACTATTGCTCCCGATTTCAATAGATTTACATCAATTAAACTATCTACTGAACTAGATACAGTCACTACAATATCTGCTTCTGGCAATAATCTATTTAAATCTGTACCAATTTCAACTTGAACATTATAATTATTCTTCAACTCACCAGCTAACTCCTTTAATTTCTCCTCTTTTCTAGCTACCAACATTAAATATTTATTATCTTTTGCTAATATTTTACTACAAGCTTTACCTATAGAACCAGTAGCTCCTACAATTAATATATTACTTCTTCCCATATCTATCCCCATGATATCACTTGCTAAACCAATTCCTTCTAATGCTGTAGCTACTGTATAACTATTACCTGTAGTCACTGGAATATTAAGAGCTTTAGCTACTGTAAGACCTTTATCTCCTACCACAGAAGTAAATGCACCCAATCCCACAATATCTGCACCTAGCTCTTCTGCCTTTCTTCCAGCTCCAATAATCTTCTCTATAACATCTTCTGTTGGTAATTCAATCATCTGTCTAGCAGTTAAAGGACAACAGATAAACCACCCTTCGGCTTTAATAGCTTTAATTGATTCAACTCCTGTAATATGTGATGCCTTAAAGGGTGGTACTACCTTAAGCACATTCTCTAATAACCTATCAGAGAAGAATTTAGAGACAGGAAATTTTCTTGCTACATCACTGACATCAAGAGGGTGAATTATAAACCCAAATTTCTTCATTAATTTGCCTCCTTATTATCACGATTCATTAATTTCTAACTACCAATATTACTAATTTGAATCTTATACCCTCATTTCTAGACGGAGTTATCTGATTAAATACCCCTGATTAAACTCTTCTACCCTTGGCTCAAAATCAATTTCACGTAATATATTTAGGTAATCTGAAACCCTTATCTCATCTAAGGGCTTATCTAGCAAGGTTACTAAGATTGCTTCCATCACATTAGTACCAAAAGAACGACCTCTAAACTCTGGTGTTGTTGTGATTAATTTACTTAACCCTCTCTCCTTTAATAACTCTATATCTGAGGGTGTGACTGTATTTGTAATTATTATTCTTTCTCCTAAATTTGCTGGTAAATATCTTTTTATATAATGAAAATCCCCTGCTATAATATCCGCCCACTCATAATATTTGCTATACTTATCTCTGATCTCTTCTTGCCTACTTCCTGTAGGGTATAGTAATTTAAAGGGTAATTTACTAACAATAGGCATAATAAACTGTGCTATATTATGTAATGTACCTAATGATTTAAGAGGAATAGGTATCCCCAATCCAAAGATTAAATCACCAATCAAGAGTTTAGCTCCAGTATCTTTAAGGGCTTCTGCCATTCCAAATCTATCTAAAGCACAAACCATTAAAATCCTTTTATCTTTTAAGTTAATTTTCTTGTTAACTTGCTTGATTGCCCTGCGCTCTAAAGTATTTTTTAATCCACTACCATCAACAATAGGTGTCTTATTGATATTTTTTATAATCTTCTTGGCATCTCTTAACAGATATCGTTTCTTACCTGCATAAAGGTATAAGTCTATTCCACCTAAACCAAAAGCATCTACCTTACCATCAAGATTATTAAACATCTTAATAGCCTTATCCATATCACCATCGGTACCTATCCGCTCAATAATGAACTGCTCTCCTAATATCTCCCGTTGTACCCGATGGTCTCTAGCAGAAGATCCTAAACTTATGCTTACTACTCTTTTCATATATTTCACCTCTTGAGGTTTAAAACTAAAGAACTCTCACTTTAATATGTGATAATAATTTTAAATTTATGTATAAAAGAAAAAAAAAGCTGACAATCTTTAGAATGTCAGCTCAACTTTTCTTGATACTCTCTTAATATTCTATTCATCACATTTACACTCTCTGTTTGATTTAAAAGATCTTTAATAGATGTGCAGTTTTTCAATCCCTTGATATACCAACTAGCATGTTTACGCATCTCTCTAACTGCTACATATTCCCCTTTATAATTAACTAAATTCTCCAAATGTACAATCGCTGTCTCTATCTTCTCTACTGGAGTAGGAAGAGGTAATAACACACCAGTTTTAAGATAATGAGAAGTTCTTTTAAATATCCATGGATTACCTTGAGCACCTCTGCCGATCATTACTCCATCACACTTTGTCATCTCAATCATCTTTAAAGCATCCTCTGGTTTAAAGATATCACCATTTCCTATTACAGGTATTGATACAGCTTCTTTAACTTGGGCTATAATCTCCCAATCTGCTTTACCACTGTAGAACTGACTTCTAGTCCTCCCATGAACTGCAATAGCTTTAGCTCCATTCTCCTCAGCAACTTGAGCTATCTCTACAGCATTGATACTATCTTGGTCCCAACCAGTTCTAATTTTAACGGTGACAGGCTTATTTACTGCCTCTACCATAGCTTTGATAACCTCTCCCAATAACTTAGGCTCCTTCATTAAAGCTGAACCATAGCCATTCTTAACTATTTTGGGGGTAGGACAACCTACATTTAAATCGATTATCTCTGGATTACTCTCCTCTTCTACCTTCTTAGCTGCTTGAGCCATCACTTCAGGATCATTACCAAATATCTGGAGTGAAACTGGTCTCTCTTCTTGAGCAACCTCCAACAGCTTCTCAGTCCTTTGATTCTCATAAACTAAACCATTGGCACTGACCATCTCTGTACAAACCAAGCCACATCCCATCCCTTTAACCAGCTTTCTATAAGGTAAGTCTGTGATACCAGCCATTGGTGCCAAAATAACTGGATTATCTATTATTACATCTCCTATCTTCAACAAAATCATCACCTCTTCTATGATTAATTGATGTACAAAGTTAAAAGGGAAACCTCAAAGTGTCCCCCTAATAATAGTAACAAGTAACAGGTGACGAGTGCCCAGTAAAAAGCTGGTTCCCCGTGACCCATCACTTGTTACTCGTCACTAATTGCTCCTATTCATCTTTTCAATAATTCTTAACCCTTCTAAAGTAAGGAATTCATTGACAATATTAACCTCTTCAGAACGGGGACTGATTAGCTCTGCTAAGCCTCCTGTAGAGATAACCTTAGCATCTTTAGCAAACTCCTCTTTCATCCTTCTAACTATTCCATCTACTTGCCCTACAAATCCGTATAGGATTCCTGACTGTAATGCATCATGAGTATTCTTTCCAATCACATTTTTAGGAAACTTTAATTCTATTTTAGGCAACTTAGCTGCTCTATCAAATAAAGCTTCAGTAGAGATACCTATTCCAGGAGCAATAACCCCCCCAAGATATTCGCCTTTAGCAGATAAGGCATCAAAGGTAGTTGCTGTACCAAAATCGACAATAATAGCTGGACCACTATATAATTCACTAGCTGCAACAGCATTTACTATTCTGTCAGCACCTACTTCTCTAGGGTTATCCATCTTAATATTAATTCCAGTCTTAACCCCTGGACCTATTACTAAGGCTTCTACCCCAAAGTACTTCATCGCTACCTCATCTAAGGTATTGATAATTGGGGGTACAACTGATGAAATAATAATCTTTTTGATATCCTCTAGCTTAAAACCATTACTCTCAAAAAGGTTAATCAGTAATATACCATATTCATCTACAGTCTTACCTTTGTCAGTGGAGATTCTCCAATCTATTAATAACTCATCATTCTGATATAATCCTAATACAATATTAGTATTACCCACATCAATAGCTAAAATCATCTTCTTTCTCTCCTTATAACTTATTATCAATTGCCAGAATTAAAGCTCTGATGATATAAAGATACTTCACCAGAATAGAACTTTCTAACTTTATCATCAACCTTAACAAGCAATGCTCCATCTTCAGCTATATCAACAGCTTCTCCTACTATCTCTTCCTTCTTATTATCTATTTTAACCACCTTGCCAAGAGTATAAGAGTAAGCTTTCCACTCTTTTAATATATCTTTAAAGTCATATAATTTTTTGTATACCATCTCTATCTCTTCTAACAGAGCTTGTACAAATTTAACCCTACTTATCTTCTTACCTGTCTCATGATAAATTGTAGTTACTTTATTATGTAAAGATTCATCGAATGTATCTAAAGGAAAATTGAGATTAATCCCCATTCCCACTATCAAATAATCAACCTTATCTAACTCAGCACCCATTTCAGTCAAGATTCCGCTGACCTTCTTATTACCAACTAGAATGTCATTAGGCCACTTTATCTTGGCATCTACAGCACTTAGCTTCCTTATCGTCTTTACTATAGCTAAGGAAGCAATATAAGTGGCTCTAGTAGCCAATGTCGGCTTGATATCAGGGCGTAGAATACAAGATAACCAAATCCCCCCTAAGGGACTACAGAACTCTCTGCCTAAGCGCCCTTTCCCTCTCTTCTGCTCTTCTGCTATAACTACTGCTCCCTCTTGCAAACCGCTTTGAGCTAACTTCTTAGCTGCATCATTGGTCGACTCTATCTCTTTATAATAAATTATCTCTTGTCCAATTATCTCTGTATTTAAATTACGTTTAATCTCTTCTGGTAATAGATTATCAGCAGGGGTAATCAATCGATAACCAATCTTTGATGAAGATTCAATCTGATAACCTGCTTCCCTTAAATAATTGATATACTTCCAAATTGAAGTTCTAGATACTCCTAATTTATTACTCAACTCTTCTCCAGAGAGATATCTATCTTGATTTTGATAGAGTAAATCAAGTACCTTCTCTCTACGGTCTAAACTCTTTTTCACATTATCACCTACTTTTTCTTAAAATCAATTATATAATATCTTACCCCAAAAAACAAAATAAAAAAGAGAGGATTTCTCCCCTCTTTCTGGTATTAACTCAATATTAAGCTTTCACTTCATCCTTTAAAATACTGATTAGAACAGCAGAAACTATAGTACCAACCAAGATAGATATTGCATACATAACTACATTTCCTACAGCTCCAGGAATGAATACAGTAAAGATTCCACCATGAGGTGCTCTTAAAGTAGCATTAAATAACATTGATAAGGCACCTGTTGTAGCAGATCCAACAATAATAGAAGGAATAACCTTCACTGGGTCAGCTGCTGCAAATGGGATTGCACCTTCTGTAATAAAGGAGATACCTAGTACTGCTGCTGCCTTACCAGCTTCTTTCTGTTGCTTATCAAATTTCTTTGGAGCAATAAATGTAGCCAAAGCAAGACCTAATGGAGGTACCATACCAGCTGCCATTACAGCTGCCATTGGTGCATAAACCTCAGATGCCAATAATCCAGTTGCAAAGGTATAAGCAGCTTTATTAACAGGTCCACCCATATCAAAGGCCATCATTGCACCTAAAATCAATCCCAATAGTACTCTATTGGTTCCAGACATACCTTGTAACCAAGCAGTAAGAGCATCCATAATATTCTTCATCGGTGTTCCAAGTACATAAACCATCAATAAACCAACAATTAATACAGATAACAAAGGTAGAATCAAGACTGGCTTTAATCCTTGGAAGTTCTTAGGTAACTTAATGTTGTCATTTAAGAACTTAGTAATATAACCAGCTAAGAAACCTGCTACTAGTCCACCTAAGAAACCAGCACCGATATTAGCAGCCAGCATACCACCAACCATACCAGGAGCAAAACCAGGACGATCTGCAATAGAGCTAGCGATAAATCCTGCCAATACTGGAATCATCAAAGCAAAGGCTGTTCCTCCACCAATTGTCATTAATGCTGCAGCCAAAGTTCCCTCTTGCTCAAAAGCCTTAATACCAAAGACAAAGGAGAGGGCAATTGCCAAACCACCAGCAACCACAAAGGGTAGCATATTAGAAACACCATTCATTAAGTGCTTATAGAATCCACTTCTTTGAGAACTTCTTTCTGCTTTGTGTTGTTGGACATTATCTAATAAATCCTCTTCTGGTTCAAAGTCTTTAGCCTTCTCTAAAGCCTCTTCAATCAAGCCTTTAGGGTCCTTAATGGCAGCTCCTACAGGTACTGATATAACAGCCTTTCCTTTAAAACGATCTACATCTGCATCAGTGTCAGCAGCAACAATAATTGCTTCTGCTTCCTTAATATCCTCTGGAGTTAATCCATTCTCTATCCCTACAGAACCCCTAGTCTCTACTTTAATATCAATCCCTTTTTCTTTAGCAGCTCCTTCTAAAGCCTCTGCAGCCATATAAGTATGAGCTACACCAGTTGGACAAGCAGTTACAGCTAATATTCTCATTTTATTTCCCCCTTTAAAATAATAGTTATTTATATTTTAGTAAACTCCATCTACTAATACCCTCTTAAGTGAAGATACTATGATTGGGGATCTTATAGAATTATTTATGGAATCTACTCTAGCTACTAGATTGATTACTCTTAAGAATTACTCATTTTCTTTGATAACTGTCAAGATATCTTCTTTTGTATTAGCATTCATCAATGCTTCTCTAAAATCTGCATGCATCAATTTACGAGATAATTGAGCCAATACTTTAAGATGCTCATCATTCTTACCTTCAGGTACTGCAATCATAAATAAGATTTTTACTGGCTGATCATCAAAACTATCAAAATCAACACCTTGCTCTGACTTAGCAAAAACTAAAGTCGGCTCTTTAACGACATCACTTTTACCATGAGGAATAGCAATTCCATTTCCTACACCTGTTGTGCTCTTAGCTTCTCTGGCTAAAATTGTCTGATAAAACTCATCCTTAGAAGTGATTTTATCAGCAGCATCTAATAAATCTACCATCTCTGCTAAAACTTCATTTTTAGTATTATTAGCTAAATTAAGCTTGATTAAATCTTCCCTCATTAAATTACTAATTTTCATCTATTTTCAACTCCCTTATTCTAAAATTTCTATCTCAACTTGACCTAATAACTCTTCCACTTCATCCTTTTTACAGATTTGGGTACCTGCCTGCATAACAGTATTAGCACTAGCTGCAGTAGCATAACGGATAGCTTCTTTTAGGTCTTCTCCTTGACTTAGTTTCAAGGATAGAGCTCCTACTAAGGTATCACCTGCCCCGACAGAACTGGCCACTTCAATCTTAGGAGGCTTTATTTTTAAGACTCCAGCCTCACTGACAACTATTGAACCATCTCCGCCTAAAGAAACAATTATAATCTCAATCCCTTTTTGATGGAGTTCTTTAGCTGCACCAATAATCTCTTCAGTTTCTTTCAATGATTTGTTAATTAACTTCTCCAGTTCATCTAGATTTGGCTTGATTAGATAAGGTTTTGCTTCCAAAGCCTTCATTAAAGGAAGCCCTGATGTATCTAAGACGACTTTAACACCTTTACCATGTAGTTTATCTATTAATTGAGCATAAAAGTCTTCTGGAACACCTAAAGGCAGGCTGCCAGCTACTACTACTAGACTCTCCTTTGTGATATTATTTAATAAATTTTCTTCTAAATTAACTAAATCATCTCTGCTAATATTGGGACCTGGTTCGTTGACCTCTGTCTCATCAGTAGTAGCAAGATCAATAATCTTTAAATTGGTACGAGTCTCACCTTCTACTTCAGTAAAAGAATGCTTAATTCCAGCACCAGTCAACCTATCTTTAATAAACTGACCATTACTGCCTCCTACAAAACCTAAAGCTTTTGTATTACCATCTAATTCAGCAATTACCTTTGATACATTAATCCCTTTACCACCAGCATCTTTTCTAACAGATTTAATCCGATTTAATGCTCCAACCTTAAAATCTAATAATTCAACAGTCTTGTCTATAGCAGGATTTAAAGTTACTGTTATAATCATCTTCTCACCCCCTAAGCTAAAATAATATCAACCTTCTCTTTAAAGCTTTCTACTAATTCCTTCTTTAAACTCTTATCACTTATAATAATATCTACCTCTTCAATTTCAGCCACTTTAACAAAGGCTGTCTCTCCAAACTTACTGTAATCTGCTAATACAATTACCTCTTTGGCTCTTTCTAGCATCATCTTTTTGGTGTTGGCTTCTACTAAATCAGGGGTTGTTATCCCTGCCTTTAAATGAATACCATTGGTTCCTAAAAAGACTTTATCAGCAGAGAATTTGCTTAAATTATCTTCAGCAACTGGTCCTACCATAGCCAAAGTATGTTTTCTTAAATGTCCTCCAATTAAGATCACTTCACAGTTACTTTGTGCTAACTCTAATGCAATGTTGACCCCATTTGTCACAACTGTTAAATCTTGATAATTTCCTAAATGCTTAGCCAATTCAGTTGTAGTTGTACCAGCATCTAAAATTATAGTATCCCCTTCATTGATTAATTCTGCAGCCTTATGACCAATATCTACTTTGGCTTGATGATGTTCTTTTTCTTTTTCTATAAAGGATGGCTCAAATTTAGTACCACCCTTAGCTACTGCTCCTCCATGAGTCCGTTGAATTAAATTCTGTTCTTCTAATAGTTGTAAATCTCTTCTGATTGTAGAAGCAGATACATTAAATCTCTCACATAATTGATTTACTGTAACTGAATTATTCTTTTCAAGTATCTCTACTATTCTAAGCTGTCGTTCTTCTGCAAATATTTTAATCACCTCTTATCTTAATATCTGTTTAAAAACTTTCAACTAGCTAAACAAAAATACCCACCCTCAATTTTACACTATCTGGCTTTGCAAATAGAAATTGAAAGTGGGGATTATGCTCTTATATTATCTTATCCCATCTATCCACTTAAATTGAAATTATATTTAATTTTCAATCTCATACAAAACCTTCGGATTTAATCATTTGTGATTGATTATGATTGTTTGTTGTTACTTATGATTATATTATAAGCTTTTAGAAAAGTCAAGCCTATTACTTATAAAAGTTGTAAATAATCTTTAGCAAAATTTTCCTTTAATCTTTGCAAAATAAATTAACACTTTGTCATTAGCAGGAATAGGATATATTAGCTCAAATATGGAGGTGATTTAATGGCTCATAATCGACCAAATATGGAAAGGGAACACTACCCTACTCCTGATTTTGAATTAGCAGAAGCTTATATTCCCTTCCAAAATTATGGACGCCGCTATAACCTAAGGGAAGCATTACGCAAAGGGACTATCTTTGTGGATTTATATCGACCATATAGGCGCAGAAGAATCTAATCAGATAAATAAGGAGGTGAAAAGATGACTAGAGAACAACTAGAAATGCTTAAAGAACTTATGGCTCTGGACTTTTATCTAGTAGAACTTAGTCTATTTCTTAATACCCATCCAGACAATCGACAAGCATTGGAAGACCATAATAGAATAGCTAGACAGTATGAAGAATTAAGAAGGGATTATGTCAGAAGATATGGTCCATTATGTATTGGCTGTGTCAGTGAATATCCATGGCAATATATAGAGACAGAATGGCCATGGCAAATTGAATATTAAAAGGAGGAAAATAAGCTATGTGGAATTATGATAAAATACTCCAATATCCAGTTAAGGTTAGTAAAAATGACTTGGAAATGGCTAAATACCTTTATGCTCAATATGGAGGACCTGATAGTGAGTTATCAGCAGGTATTAGATACTTAACTCAAAGATATGTTATGCCTACTGATGAGGCTAAAGCTACTTTAACAGAGATTGGAACTGAAGAGTTAGCCCACTGGGAAATTTTGGGTACTTTAATTTATAAATTAACTGAAGGGGTTCCAGTTCAGACTTTAAGAGATGCAGGGCTAGGTGCTCATTATGCTCAACATGGTAAGAACTTATATCCTCATGATGCAGCAGGGGTCCCTTGGACTGCCGCTTATATCCAATCTATGGAGGACCCTATAGCTACTTTGCATGAGGACTTGGCTGCTGAACAAAAAGCAAGGGCTACTTATGAAAATCTA
Source organism: Orenia metallireducens (assembly GCF_001693735.1). GTDB lineage: Bacteria > Bacillota > Halanaerobiia > Halobacteroidales > Halobacteroidaceae > Orenia > Orenia metallireducens. Next base: position 163,014 of record NZ_LWDV01000005.1, on the reverse strand, counting down.
ATCAATCTTAGCAATGATGCTGGGGTAATTGATACCTTAAGCTTTTTAAGAGAAAGAGAAGTAGTTCATTTCCAAAGATTTGGAGAGACCTTGGATATTGTTAGAGACTATTTGGAAAATGAAAATAGACGAAGAGAATATTAATTTAAAAATTTTATAGGGATATAAAAAGGTGGCGCTTATTAAAGCACCACCTTTTTTATTTAAATCTAAGCAGATATAAAGGCTTCTCTAGATTGATAATCAACTACTTTTTGATAGTTAGCAACTAACCTTTTAAATACATTATCCCATGATTTATTTAGAGCATATTTATAGGCATTATTGCCCAACTCTGTCCTCAATTTTCTATCTATAATCAACTTCTCTAATTTAATAGAGAAATCCTCTGGATCTATCTCTTCACAAGCTAAACCATTATAATTGTCTATCAGATTTTCTCTAACTCCCCCTTCTAGAAAACTAACAACAGGTAGCCCTGAAGCCATTGCTTCTAAGATTACATTCCCATAGGTCTCAGTTATTGATGGAAATGCAAAGATATCTGCTGAAGCATATACTTGGCTTAACTCTTTACCCTTCAGATATCCAGTAAAGATAACATTTTCAGGTGAATCTGCTTTTAGTTCATCTAACAATGGACCATTACCAGTAATTAATAGCTTGACTTTATCTTGATACTTCTGATTAAGTATCTTCATACTCTTAATTAATAGACTTAAATTTTTCTCTGGTGCTAAACGACCTACATATAACAGAGTTATCTTATCCTTTAATCCGTATTTCCTTCTTAAATCATCATTTTGATAATCAGGAGAGTAAAGACTAGTATCAATACCCCTATCCCAAATTGCTAAATCCTTAATTCCATTCTTTCTTAGCTCTTCTAATGTTGCTTGCGAAGGGCAAAAATTCATTTGACAATGATCATGGAACCATTTAAAGAAACTCCAAATGGGTTTCTCTAATAGATTTAAATTATAATAATCAAGATAATGGGTAAAATTAGTGTGATATGACGAAACTAAAGGAATATTATAGCTAGTAGCATACTTCAACCCACACAATCCAAGGTTAAAGGGTGTTACTATATGAATTAAATCTGGTTTATACTCATTTAGCTTATTTCTAATTCTAAAGTAATTAGGAACTGACAACCTACACTCTGGGTATAAGAAGAATCTAAAACTTATCATCCGTTGGGTATTATCTTCAAAGCTGTCATTACTATTTTTGGAATCATCAGGAGCAAAGATTATATAATCAATCCCTTTTTGATCAAAATACTCCTTGAGCTTACCTAAAGTCTTCGTTACACCATTAATCTGAGGAAAAAAAGTATCAGTAAAGATAGCAACTTTCATGATTAACCTCCTTAAATAACTTTATTGATAAACTACCCTTATAAGGTTAATAATAAATGTATTATAGAGGAGAATAATACACTAATAATTATTCCAACAATCACATCAGAAGGATAATGTACTCCCAAATATATTCTTGAGATTCCAACTAAAAGAGCAAGAGATAAGAACAGCACACTAAATAAGGGAAAATAGAAGCTAAAAGTAATTGCTAAAGAAAAACTGGCAGTGGTGTGTCCAGAAGGGAAGGAATATTCTTCGAAAGGGATCTCTAATACTTCAATATCTTCTAATAGTTTATAGGGTCTTGAGCGATTGGTAATTCTCTTAATAATATGAACTAATAAATGGCTACTTAACAATACTAACAATGCCTCATATCCAACCTTGTCTGATTCACTATTAGCCAAAATTACAAATAAGCAAGGTAAAACAACTGTAAAGACCGCCCCACCTAAATGGGTTATCCAAGACATTAAGTAATTTAGAAAGGCTGACCGCTTCTTAGTATAAATAAAATCAAATAATTGCAAGTCCATAGTCAACAATTGATTTGTTAGTCTATTCATAAGGTTACCTCCTTGATAAGGAAAATATTCTTAATAAGATTATACTAATAAAGTATTAAAGAGTTGTTAACTTTAAATTAATTAAATGTAAAACTTAACTGGTATCTTTTCCCACCACTTAGGGGCTAATAAATAACAAGTAAATGTTAGTGATTGCCTATTACTTCTATTATGTGATATATGTAAATAATCTAATCAAATAAATTTATGTACTGTACTGATATAGAGATATTAGCACAAAAAACTAGCTATAAAATTATAGCTAGTTTTTTATTTGATCTATTAAATTTTAACTTCAATTAAAGTAAGATTAGGGCCCAATTAGAAAAATAAATCCCAATCAAAGCGCCTATAATTATATCAGAAGGATAATGAACTCCTATATAGGCTCTTGAAATTCCAACTAGACCTGCTACCGCTTGACTAAAAGGATAAAGGCTTGGAAAGTTAGCTCCGCAAACAATTGCTAGAGAAAAAGCAGCCGTTGTATGACCAGAAGGAAAAGAGTGTTCACCAAAGGGGGGTTTCTTAAAGTTGACTTCTTCTAATGCTAAATAAGGACGGGTCCTACTGACAATATGCTTGACAATCTGTACTACTATGCCACTGGTGAATAAAGCTATTAAGGCTTGCCACCCTACCTCACGAAATCTATCTTGACCAGATAGAACCAATAAAAGAGTAAAAGTAATTGTAAATAAAGCCCCTCCTAAATGAGTTATCTTAGGCATAAACCAGTCTAGAAGTTCACATTTAATCTTATGATTAATCAGATAGAAGAGTTGAACATCTCTATTTATAATTGATTGTAATAAACTACTCATATTTTCGACTCCTTTTCTTACTATTAATATCGGTATTAATATAAACATTATATTATATTTTATAGCTGCTCTCAACAATTTTATCTACACTAATTCTTTATACTATTTATAAATAACCAGCTTATTTCTATGATATACTAGATTATCTTTTTAACCTTCTTGCTCCAGCGAACTTCTTTCTCCAAAATCTATTAAAACGGCTAACCTCTACATTCCTTCTCTGTAAAATATGAATAAATTCATGGTCATTAATCATAACACCTGAATGGGTTACAATTCCATCTAGTAACTCAAAGTAAACTAAATCCAAGGTCTGCAATTGATCAAATTCAACAGCTTCACCTATATTTATAATACCTCTTAAATAACGATCAGGATCCTCTTTATACCATTCTTCAGAGATATATGCACCGTCATCTGATGGTATTTCAATTCCAAATTCTCTATATACATGTATCAATAATCCTAAGCAATCTAAACCAGTCAAAGATCTACCATTATGCTTATAAGGTATATTCCGATATTTATTGACTATCTCCTCCATCTTCTTATCTATATCTATGTCTTTCCGCATGAATCCACCTCCCTCTTATTATTTTCCCAATTGATAACATATATGCTAATAAAAATAGGGTATCTAGCTGTTATAACAATTAGCAGTAAAAGGTCTACTATCTTAAATAAGATAAGTTCATCTAAGACTCTACGATAAAAACAGTCGCTTCGTCAAGATTCTACTTTGCCCACTGGATAAGTTCATCTAAGACTCTGCGACAAAAACAGTCGCTTCGTCAAGATTCACTTTATAACATCATATGTAATAAATAGCAATTGGTGAAAAGATTATTTAGTTATTAGGAAGGTTTAACAAGGTCTTTCTTATTTACCAAAAGAGAATATTTTAGCCAGTTTTAAATTCTTCTTAATCAAATCTGGATTATCCTTAATATAATCTAAAAATTTTAATCTAAACTCTACTTCTATCTCTTTATCTTCTCCTACAGTAGAGTTGTTAGCCTTTGCTTCAACCAGATTAGGAGAGGTAGCATTTACTGAATCAGCAGAGTCTACAAAACATAGAGGAGGAAATAATACACACCACCAATTAGCTCCATTACCATCACCTAAAATCACCCTGACTGCTTGATAATTACCTTCAGGTAAGGTTACACTCCCATAAGTTCTAGTTGGAAAGTATGTTTCTTCTACCTTAACTGCTACCTTGTAATCTTTTCCCCTTTTGCTGATCTCCTCTTTTACTATTTGAGTTAAATAACCAATATTGGCTTTAGCTATCCTACTAGCATCAGTTATATCTTTAACATCTTTAAAGAGTTCTTTAGTTGACTCAGTAATTTTATTTCTAATTAATCTCTTTAATGCTTGATCAGCCAAGGTATTACTATTTGCAACAACATGTAATCTCAATAAATTGTCAGGATTATAATCTCTTCTCTCTAATACAAAAGCTGTTCTACTCCCTAGTATTGATAATATAATTAAGGTAACTGTAATAACTAATATAAATTTTACTCTTCTCATTTTGCTTCCTCCTTTAATTCAATTTCATTTCTTAATTTTTGTAGAGCCTTCTTTTGGATACGAGAGACCTGTGCTTGGGATACACCAATTCTTTCAGCAACCTCTGCTTGTGTCTGCCCTTGAAAGAATCTCAAATTAATAATAAATCTCTCCCTAGCAGATAAGACGGCAAAAGCCTGTTTAATATTAATCTCTTCTGTCCAATCTAATTCCCCATCATCACTTAATTGATCCATTATCCTCAACTGATCCCCTTCATCTTCAAAGATTGGAGTAAAGATAGAGATAGGATTCTTAGTCGCTTCCAAAGCATAAACTATATCCTCTCTAGGAACATCAATTATCTTTGAAATCTCATCTAAACTAGGTTCTTTTCCAGTCTTTTTACGTAATTTGTCTCTTGTTCTTAAAGCCCGATAAGCCAATTGTCTTAAAGAACGACTTACTCTGACTTCACGATTATCCCTAATATATCGCTTGATCTCCCCTAAAATCATTGGTACTGCATAAGTAGAAAATCTAACACCTTTACTTACTTTAAAATTATCAACGGCTTTAACCAGCCCAATACAGCCTATTTGAAATAAATCATCTATTGGATGACTACTATTTCTAAATCTTTGCAATACACTTAAAACCAACCTCAAATTACCATTAACTATCTCTGTTCTGGCTTCTGTATCTCCATTATCGATTTTATTGAATAATTCCATCATCTCTTTATTTGATAAGATAGGTAATTGTGAAGTATTAACCCCAGTTAACTTTACCTTTTCCATATTATCACTCCTATTTTATACCATATTTTCTTAGTAATAGCATTGACACCAATAACAGGAGTTATACATGTGAATTTAAATTTTTTTATTTTTATCTCCATAAACCATACTTCTAGATTTGGATGAATAGAAAGTAGGTTAAAGACTTTTATTTGAATACTATGGTATAAAATTATCATAAATACAAAAAATAAATTATACTAATTACATATATGTACGGAGTGATTATATGAAAAAAATCTCCAATTCACAGTTCTTTATAATTGTCGTTAACTTTCTGCTTGGCAGTGCTATCCTATTTCCCCTAGGCATTGGAGCTAAACAAAATGCTTATCTGGTTATGGCAATTGGCATACCTTTAGCTATTATTGTAGCAATAATTTATATAAAGATAAGCTCTATAGACCCTAATAAGAGTCTAATTGAAATAGATGAACAGATATTCGGTAGATATCTAGGAGGGCTAATCAGCTTTATTTATTGTTCCTTCTTTTTATATATATCTATTAGAAATCTCAGAGATTTTACAGGAGAGCTTACCCATTTTCTAGTTACACAAACAGACATAAAATCACTTACCTTATTAATAGTTATTATGATAATATATTGTATCCATTATAATATTGAGATGATAGGAAGAGTTACCACCTTTACTCTTGTACTAGCATTATTACTCTTAATACCTAGTACTCTTTACTTATTATTCTTCAGTGCTGATCTTACAACCCTACAACCTGTTTTAGCTGAGGGGCTGACCCCAATCTGGAAGGAGATATATCCAGGAATTCTCGCTTTTCCTATTGCTGAACTGATAGTCTTTACTATGGTCTTTCCTAGAGTCAATGATTATAAAAAGAATAAGCAATATTTTATTACCGCTATTATCTTTGCATTTTTAATATTAATTATAAATACTATTACTATCGTTTCAGTTTTGGGTATAGAATTAGCAGAGAATACGACTTACCCCTTAATTAGAAGTGGTCAAATAATTGGTGGCAACCTATTAAAATTAGACTTTTTTATCTCTTTAAGCACTACCTTGATTCTATTTGAAAAGATCAAGCTTTTAATGTATGGTGCTATAAAAGGATTTTCAAATCTCTTTAATCTCTCTTATAAAAGATTATTGATGATACTACCTATAATAGCAGGATATCTATCAATTATTATCGCTCCTGGTCGAATGCAACATCTAGAATTTGGCTTAGGTCCTTCCCTTTGGATTAATATAGCAGTGGGGGTTTATCTACCGATAATCAGTCTGGTGGTTTATTATATAAAGAAATTATTTATCAAAGATGAAGAGTGATGTTTAATGGGGCTATTGCGACAGTTTTCACACCTCATCCCCAACCCTTCTCCTACTCTTAGAGAAGGGAGAAAAGTAAAAGAGAAAGAGTTTCCCCTCTCATTAGTTAAGGAGAGACTGGTTGTGTACGAAGAGTAATTGAACTGTATTACTTGTAGGGGGATTAAGGGGTGAGGTCTGAGGTTTTGAACTTAACTGTTACCTGTCAACCGTCAACTGTACACTAAAGTAGAAACTGTCGCATTATCTATCTATTCTCTCATTATATACAGAAAAGAGTTGAGGAGAATTCCTCAACTCTTTTTATGCTAATAATTGATTAAAAATATATTCATACAATGGTTTAAATAAATTTGACAATATCAAAATAGGATTAGGTAATGATAGATCTAAAAGTACCCCATAGCTATATAACACTCCTATCGATATTAATAATGTATATACAAATAACTCTTTCCATTTCTTTTTCTTAAGTAGCTCTTTTGCTTGAAAATAAATTAAAATCATGAAAAATAAGGTTAAAGATATTATCTTCATCTGTTATCTACTCCCTTATTGAGGCTTAGTGATTGGTTGAGAGATCATTCCTAATCTTTTGATAGTAACCTCCACTTTAATATCTGTCACTACTGTAGGAAAGATTTTATCCCAATCATCCTTAATCTCTTTCCATTTATCAGGGTAACTTCGATAGATAGCATTCCCATAACCAAAGATATCAGCATTATACTTATGTTGAGCCGTCTTTAAAGTTATCTCTATGTTCTTTTTAATCTGTTTAGCTAAATCCTTCTGCAATAACTTAATATCCTCACTTTTAGTAAGGTCTAACTCAGTAATCGCTTCAGTGATTGTTACATCTGTCTTAACCTCTAGTTTAAAGCTTAGCTTTCCATTCTTAAATTCTGGCTTTAACTTAGACTTATTACTCAATACCTCTGCTGAAAACTTCTCCTTTCCCTTAACATATTCTGCAATAGCTCCACCTTCAATTTCATCAACTATAAATAGATAACCCTTAGATTCTACTCTATCAAGCCAGCCTTTAAATTTACCATCCTTTAAAACAGCCATTCCTGACAGAGCAACTACATCCCTTAAATCAATAGGAACATTTTTTACTAAATCTAACTGTTCATAGGTTCCTTCTGGTGCTAGCTGAGGGCGGTGATTGGTTAACTTACCAGTAACTTCATCAAAATCATCATCGGCTAATCTGATTAACATGTCCTTTAAGTTAATAGCATAAGATTCTGCCCAATCTGTTTGATTATTCTCAATTAAACCTTGAATCTCGGCAGGAAGGCTTCCTTCAAAGCGTGGATTAGACTCCAAGGTCTCCTTAACAGGATATTCAGTAATTAGAATCCAGCTATTATACCTAATCTCTTTATTTCGAGCAAAAAAATCGATTATATCCTTTAAACCCTTTGTAGCTGCTCGCTTTCCAATGATTATCAGCCTACTATGAAACCAGACCAACTTTTTAGAAACTCTAGATCTCAAATTCTTACTAGCTCTCATCAAAGTGTTTCCGGTAGCAGTAGCATTCCAGATTTGAATATCTCCACTACCGCCCATTCCACCACCTCCTCTAGTAGGAACAATCACCTGTACCATAATTTCATATTTCTGTCGCTTTGGATCCCAATCAATAGCAGTTAGACCAACAATCCCCAATTCATCCATCTCTCTTTTTCCAGCACAAGCAGTTAAATTAACTACTAGTAGTAGTAATAAGAATAAACTAACAAACTTTCTACTCATCTTCATCATCCCCTTTGGCTGGTGAAGGCTTAATATTAGAGCGAATTCTTTGATTATCATCTTTCACCAAGTAAGGTGGTCTGCTATTTTTAAACCACTCTGGAACCTTGACAAAGGAATCTTTTAAACCTTCCCAATCTACTGGAGTAATCGGTGATAAATAGGGTATACCAAAGGTTCTTAGACTACATAAGTGGATTAACAGTGCTAAAATTGCAAAAGTAATCCCAAACATTCCCCAGCTAGCTGCCAGGAACATTACTCCAAAACGAATTAACCTTACACCCAAGGCAAAATTATAGGCTGGAATCATAAATGAAGCAATACCTGTCAATGCCACCACAATAACCATAGCTTGAGAGACCAACCCTGCCTGAACTGCTGCTTCCCCAACAACCAAGGCTCCTACGATACTGACTGCCTGTCCAACGGTCTTAGGTAATCTTATACCTGCTTCACGCAAGAATTCAAAGGCAATTTCCATAATTAGTGCTTCTACTAAGGCAGGGAAGGGAACCCCAGCTCTTGAAGCAACAATACTTAAAAGTAATTTGGTGGGAATCATCTCTTGATGAAAAGTAGTGATAGCAATATAGACAGATGGACCTAGTAAAGCAACTAAAAAAGCTGTAAACCTCAATATTCTTACAAATGAGGAGAAAAAGAATCTCTGATAATAATCCTCAGTTGCCTGTAGGAAATGGACAAAGACACTGGGCATAACAAGTACAAAAGGAGTACCATCAACAAATATACACACCCTACCTTCATTTAAAGATGAGGCAACCCCATCAGGGCGTTCTGTATTAGAGATTTGGGGGAAGGGAGAGAAGGGATCATCTTCAACTAGCTGCTCTATAATACTACTTTCATTAACCATATCTACATCTATCCTTTTAACTCTATTCATCACTTCATCTATTAAATCCTGAGGGGCGATACCCTCAATATAAGCAATGGTGATATCAGTCTTGCTAACCCTACCTAATCTAAAGCTCTCAAACTTCAAATCAGTTGTCTTAATTCTTCCTCTTACTAAAGATAAATTAATGTCTATGCTCTCTACAAACCCTTCTCTAGGTCCCCTTACAACACTTTCAGTCTCAGGCTCAGCTACATTTCTAACCTCACGGGTTGGAATCGGTATAGAAATTACCTCATCATAGCCATCTATGAACAATACCACATGTCCACATAACATATCATCAATTATTGTAGAAAATCTATCTCTTCTTTTTATAGTCCCCATAGTCAATAGTTTATCTTCTATTAAATCAATCAGATTTGAATACCTTTCTAATGATTTTATATCTTGGTCTCTACTAATAATCATTAACTCTCTTAAAATAGTATCATTAATAAAACCTTTATTTACTATACCTTGAACATATACCAAAGTAGCCTTAACTTCTTTTTCATCACCTAACTTAAAATTTCTAGTATTAAAATCACTTGCTTTATTAAATAAAGCCTCAAGATAAACTAGGTTCTTTTCAAGGCTACTATATACTTTTAAATTATTAATATCTATATCATTAATATATTTTTCTTCTAACCTTTCTAAAGCTTCTTCTTCATCCCTTCTCTTCTTCTCTTCTATTGTTAAAGGTTTTTTCATCTTCTTACTCATTGATTATCCCATCCTTTTTATGTATATAGGAGTATCAAAATAGATGTAAATTTAACTTATAGAACCTATTGTATACAACTTCAGATTATTTATTAATTTATCATAAATTCTATTTAAATATCTATGAATTAGATTTCTTTCTAATTTTAAAGGTATAAGCACCAATTAATAACAGAACAAAGGGAATCTCTACAACAAATATAATTACCGTAATAATATATATAAATAAAGTCTTTAAATAATAAATATCAGTTTGGAAATAACCTAAAGAGACTGTAAATATCATAAATGGTAAAATTAAATTCTTATAACTACTTAACTTAAACCATTCCTTGATTAAATATAAAGATGTAAAGTAATAAAATCCTACCTTAATCATTGTTGCCATAATCCAAGCTAGAAAAACAGTTACGTCCAATCCACTAATAGATAATGTACTCAATGCATAAAAAGAATATTCCAAGTTACCGCCTAGCTGACTTCCAAATATTGCAACAGTAATAACTAATAAGACTGAGATAATAATCATGCTGGTTAAATTACCCAATAAGCTAACTTTAAGGGTCTTAGTCTTATCTTTAAAAAAAGGTTTGTATACTAGAAATAGATTAGGAATTATTAAAAACCAATGTAATGGTAATAAACTACCTTTAACTATCTGTTTAAAGTCTACTCCTATAGGTTGTAACCTAGCAAAGTCGATTACACCATAGTTTGTTGAGATAATGATAAAAAATGAAGACAACATAGTAAATATTGCAAAACCATTTACCCTCATAATTGTTTCTATCCCTTTATAAGACAAATAACCTGCAATCAAAGCATTAGCAATCCAGATCCCTATTTCTCCTTTAGTAGGCATTACAAATTCTACAAATCCAACACTCTCGTATATTATTAAGATAGTTAATTGTATATTTAACATGATAAAAGGAATTAAAATCAGCCTTCCCAATACTTTACCAAAAATATCTATACAATCTTGGACAAGGCTTTGATTAGAGAATTGACAGCTTAATTTGAATACTGCATAATGTATAACTAGAATGAAAAGACTGGCAAAAATAATTGAAATCCAAGCCCCTCTCCCAGCATACATAATCATTTCACTTGGTACAAGTAATACAATAGTTGTTAAGATTACATTTAATGACAATAGAAAGGCTTGCTTATTACTTATCTTTTTCGTTGACATTATATCACCTAATATAAATTTTAGTATTGTGTATCCATCTACCCATTCCTCCTACTGGCTAAAGCATATGCCAGTGTTAATAATAAACTAGTAGGTAGACTAACAGTTAATAATGCACCAATAACAAAATATTTAATATCTAAACTACACAGACGAATATCGGTACTATATGCTGCTAAAGAAAGAATTAAAAAGGTATTACTATCTTCTTATAGTCTTTTAATTCAAACAAGTCGGCAATCAGCTTGACAGCTAATTCCTTGCCAAAAGTAGCAACTAATAAGATAACTAAGATGCTAACTACTAGCAATAACCTTTTTAAAGTCAAAGATTAAAAGCTTCAAATTATCTAAGTTTATAGTTATAACTAAGGGAGTTGTTAGTAAAATAATAACTATACCAACTAATAAGATAAATATGCTACTAAAATACTAATAGCAATCCACAGGCTGACTACACCTGCTTTCTCCATAACAAATTAAATATAACCAGTACTAAAGACCAGTAGAAAGGAATTGGTGATAATTAAAATGCAAATATATGGCAACAAAATCACCTTACCTAATTATTTTTCCAAATATCTCTTTACTATCATAGATACCCAAGCAAGACCACCACATGCTTCAATTACAATATCTGGAACAGTAATAACGATAGTAGGTAGGATAACTGCTATTCCTATCCAAAAAAACTTCAAATCTACTTATCTTTTCACTCATTTTATCACCTAACTATAAGGTGTTATTAACTTAACAGAGTTCAATGCTCACCCTTTAGCCCTTTTGAAACTCATTAAATAAGCTATGCTAAGTAAGAAGACTGTTGGCAAACTTATTACTGTTAAAAAACCTATAATGCATACTTAATCTGTAATTTAGGTACAGGCATCTGGGTGCCATAAAGGATTAGCCCTAAAATTAAAATAAAGAAGGGTATCATTACTTTCTTATAATCTCCAATTCCAAACCAAGCAAGGTAGCCATCTTATGATAAATATCCAACCCATCTGTCCAGCTTAAATAAGAACAAAGTTTGGTATCCCCACAACGACAGTTGGCAATATTAAGCCTATCGAGATCCAAAAGACTTGAAAACCAACTTATTTTCTGCTTCATCTAATCATCTATTCTGATAATAATGTTTATTAATAACTTTAACTATTTAGCTAATAATTATTAAAAATATTATTATGATATATAGAACACGAAAAAGAAATTAAATAATTAGCCACAGATTAACACAGATGCACATAGATGAAAAACTAGTTAAAAATATAATCATTGTTTAGTTTTAATCGGTGAAAATCCATGTTCATCTGTGGCGAAAAATATGAAATCTTTATCGGTTTATATATAGATAATTCTTGATAATATAAAATTAATTCAGCTTACCTTTAATCTAAACAACTATTTCAAAATTGATCTCACACTTATAACCTTTATTTTTACTAATTAAAGATATTTTTATCCAAAATAAAAAATATGATTTAAAAGTTTAGTTATATCATTAACGATAGAATTAAGAGATTTAGATAAAAAAACAATTTAAAATTCATAAAATTTTCATTACTAATCTTTATGTTTATGGTCTTAATTATAAGTGAAATTGAATGTGGGAGTTCTTTTTCCTCTAAATACTCTACAATTTAAGAGTGCCTTAAATTAAAGTAAGTAGAATTATTTGAATTGTGTTACTTTAATAGCTATGATTGATAAACCTATCAAAACTTAGTATTATATAGAGAGGAGGTGTAATTTATGTCAACTCAATTTAATGCTTTAGAGATATTAAAGATTGCTATGAATGTTGAAAAACAAGGAGAGAACTTCTATAAAAGATGTGTAGAAGTCAACTCTGAACCAGAAGTTAAGGCGGTTTTCAAAGAATTACAAGAGGACGAACAAGAGCATTATCAATACTTTAAAAGGTTACTAGAAATCTTTGATGAAGAGGATAAAAGTATCACCAGAGACTATCTATATGACCCAGAGGTCAATCAATATTTACGTGCTTTGGTCGATACTAAGATATTTCCTGATGATGAAGAGGTTACTGATGATATCGCTCACAATCTACTTGAAGCGATTGAGGTAGGTATTAAGGCTGAAAAGAACTCTCTATTACTTTATAGTGAATTATTAGAGATGGAGATCGATGAACAGACCCTTGATGCTTTAGAAAAATTAATAATTGAAGAGAAACGCCACTTAATCAAATTAGAAGTATTAAAGAGTGCTATATCATAAATAAAAAGATTAACCTCCATGGAGGTTAATCTTTTTCTATATCCAATATTGCTGTGGTACGATTTAACCCTGAAAATAAATCAATTACTGCTATTAACTCTAATAGCTCCTCTTCTTGTAGAGCTAGTTCATCAAAATCATCATCACCTAATTCCCAAAAATTATTAGTAGCTTTATCTACAAATTCTAAGATTCTAGCTTCCACCTCAGTCAATAACTGATAATCTCCTTCTCTAACTTTCTCCAATACTTCTGGTGGATAACCTAACTGGATCAAGCCATTATAATGAGCATTGATACAATACTCAGCATTATTTAAGATGGATACTCGTAAAGCTACTAGCTTCTTTACCTTTACTGGTAATTCTTCATCCTTCATAATAGACTTCATCCGATTCCAAGTTGACCTTAAGATTTGAGGTTTATGAGCTAAAGTCTTAAAGAGATTGGGAATACTACCTTTCTGTGCTTTGATATCTAAAAAGACATCTTTAACTATTCCAGTAGACTCTTCTAGCTCTATTTTCTTAACTCTATCTTTACCTTTTAGAACAGTAATTGAATTAGCCATCTTTCCACCTCCTATATATATCTTCTACTATATATAGGATTTCAATTCAGAGATGTTACGATAATTTAGTGATGAGTAAGAAATAGAAATCTTTTTTCATCACTAGTTACTTCTCACCCATCACTTCCTAGATATCTATTCTACTTATGACCCTATAAATAAAAAAAGAGTGTCTAGGAAATCCCTAAGCACTCTTTTAAGATTTATAGCTTAACTACATTCTGAGCTTGTAGTCCTTTATCAGTTTCCTCAATAGAGAATTCTACATCTTCACCTTCTTCAAGGTTTCTAAATCCATCCTCATTGATTGCAGAGAAGTGAACAAATACATCGTCTCCATCTTCTCTTTCAATAAAACCAAATCCTTTTTCACTATCAAACCATTTTACTTGACCATTTAATCTTTCTCCATCATCTTCTACCACTTTAGTAGTATTATTACTTGTATTAGCTTTTCTAGCTTCTTTATTAACTTTCTCTACTCTACTATCATCAACAACTCCCGCTTTGGCAAATGCTTCGCCTAAGTTCAACATAGAGATCCCCTCCAAAAACCTTTTTATTTTATATATGCTCTAATTATGATAACATTCTAAGGTAGAGTTGTCAAATTTACTAACACTACAATCTCCTAGCCCATTTACCTGTAATTGGATAAGAGAAGTCATAGTCATTCCATACTTTCACAGTAGCAACAATAGCTGCAATAATCGATAGAGGACCAATTACTGCTAAAAAAGCAAAACCAATCAGCACAAAAGTTAAGACTGCACTAATCACTGTAGCCACTACCATTGCCCCTTGAAAGAATAAAGCTTCTCTAGCTTGAACCCTAATAAAAGAGTCTTCACTCAATAAATAGATAATTAATGGAGCCAAAATCGGTGCTCCAAATAAAATTCCTATATGAGCAATAGTAGCTAAAATCTTTTGGTCTGAAGTTAACATAATAACCTCACTCCTTTCTAATAATATAGTCAACTATATTATATTCAAATATTATTTAAAAGGTCATTTTATTAATACCCTAATATCTGCCGAATCTCTTCATATTCTTGTCCTTGACCTTCTAAGATAAGCTCCCTTGGATAGTAGAGATTATACATAACCTCTCTTTTACCAGCTATAGCCTTCACTGGATCTGACAGCTGAGAGAGCTCTTTTATACTTCCATTTTTACTCTGCAGATAGATTGGATTCTTGCTATGCTCATCCTCTGGTTGATAATAATCATAAGGAATATGATATGGATGATCTATAACTAAGTAATATTTAGGGTTGATTCCTACCTTCTCAAATAATGGTATTAACCTTTCATATAATCCATCCTTATCTTCACATTCGATTCTCTTTAGGAGTCTGCGGTCTAAGATTCTAGAGCTTAAATCAGCTAAGATTTGATCAGAACAATCTCTCCATTCTTGAAAGAGTGTTAAGATTAAAGAATCATCTAATCTTAAATAATCAACTAGATTTATCTCTCCTCTTAAAATATTTCTCAAACTCTCTGGTAAATAAAAATCAAATCCTGCTTCATAGAGATCAACTACCCTTTCAAATATCTTCTTCAAAATTATCTCTCCACTACGATTAGTTGGGTGAAAATAGACTTGCCAATACATAGCATAGCGGGCTAAGATATAAGCTTCAATCGAGTGCATTCCTGCTTCTCTAAATAGAACTTGTCCTTCAGTAGGCTTCATTACCCTAATAATCCTATCTAAATCAAAGTTTCCATATATAACCCCAGTTGCTTGAGAGTCCCGTAATAGATAATCCATCCGATCAGCATCAATCTGGCTTGATATTAAGCTTGCTATCAGCTTATTAGGGTGCTTTCCATCTAAGACCTGTACTACCTCATTAGGAAAATCAGGGCTAACCTCTGCTAATATCTTATTAACTTCACTATCACCAGCTATAATTCTCTTACTCCAAAGCTCATGATTGCCACCAAAGACACTCTCTAAAGAATGAGAGAAAGGACCATGACCTATATCATGTAACAAGGCAGTAACCTTACATAATAGTTCCTCTTTTTCTGATAAGACCAACTCTCCTTTACGGGCTAGCTTAGATATAATCTTTCTCATCACTTCATAAGTTCCTAAAGAATGAGCAAATCGACTATGTTCAGCACCATGATAGGTTACATAAGATATACCCAGTTGCTTAATCCTTCTTAACCGTTGCATCTCTTTACTATCAATTAAGTCTAAAATAACTTGATCATAAACATATACAAAATTATGTACTGGGTCTTTAAAGACCTTCTCTTTCATCATTTCAACCTCCTTTGGCTTTGAGTTGGTATATGGGTATATTCAGACAGTAACGAGTGACGAGTAACAGGTGAAAAGTTAAGTTCTTTACTGGTTACTCATCACTTGTCACTAGTTACTGAATATCCCATTATCTCTATTACGCCTCACTTTGACATTACTTATCTATACTAGCAAATTAACAATAAATAATATAATTATTATATCAAAAAAAGGGTTTGAATATATTCAAACCCTTAAACAACTAGAAATGATAAGATATCAAAGCCTATCTTACTAGGAACCTCCACAAAGATATTACTCTTTAGTGGAAATAGAATTTTAATCTGTCCATTATCCCCTTCTACTTTAATTGTCTTGATAGATTGGTTGACCTTATACTTTCTATAAAAACTACTATTTTCAGTAACTAGTAATCCTTCAGCCACAGATTTGTTATTTAATAAGGAGTAGATTGCAATCAAAAAGGGATTGCTTATATCAGAAGTAACTTCATTTAAAACTGGAGTAGCTGTAACATAAAAATCATTATTATTGAGTTGCTCCTTCAAATCTCCATGTAACCTTTTAGCCTTAATAATTAAAAAAGTCTTTCTAATATTCTTCTTTAACCCTTGGTCAAGCTCTCCTCTAAAGATTAGCTTCCCTTTTCCAGCCTTACAATGTATCTCTAGCTTTAACAAGGCAAATTTATCATCACCAACAACCTCGCCGATATAAACAGTCCCTGGAGGTAAGATTTTATACTTAAGCCCTGTTTTTGCTTCAGGAAGGAAAGTACGATAGACCTCCTTTGACTCTATATCTATATATTTAAAGCCAACTTCTTTATATTCAAAGGACCCCATCTTAATCAACTGCTTTTTAACTCTCTTCCTTCCCTCTAAAGCAATATCTAAGTACAGCTTTAAGTCCTCTTTAGTAAAGTCCCCAGCAGGATGTAATAACTTAATATATCCAGAAAGGGTTTTCTTAATAGCTCGCTCATCCCTAATATCCAGCTTATCATCTAGCAGAAAGTAATCATCTACCACTTGGGTGAAATCTAATTCACGCAAGTGATTTAAAGCTGTAGCTAAATAGGAGCTCTGTAACCCATAATGCTTGGTAAACTTATTATCTTTAAGCTTGTCCATCTCCCAACCAGGTAAATAAAAATGGAAGCGGTCAATTAAGGCTATATCCTGCATCAGTTCTGGCAAAGGGGCAAATAAATGGCTCCTATTTAATAACATAGATATATCCTCATTAATATTTCCTAAAAAGACCATTGAAGCATCGGTATTAATCTCTTCCTTGCCACGACTAAAAGAGCCAGATTCCATATAATCCTTTAAAATCTGAATTGCTGTCTTATCTTTAAAGTCTATATATGCTACCTCATCAAAGGCAACAACATCATTATCACCAACTAATCCAATCGTTCTAGTCCCCATGTTGTAAAATAGATTGGCTACTGTAGTCTTTCCTCCTGAAACCAAGATTGATTCTCTAGAGAACTGCCGATATAAATAAGACTTGCCTGTCCCCCTTAAGCCCAATTCAACAAAGTTATAATTCTTTTCAACAAAGGGGATTAATCTACTTAGATACAATAGTTTCTTCCTTTTAGATAGCTCTAAAGGCTCAAGACCTACACTTCTTAACAGCAGACAAGTCCATTGAAAAGTAGTAAATTTCTTTCTCCGTTCTTTAAAATCCTCTAAATTAAAATCCTTAAATTCAAGAGGCTCTAACTCTTCAATTTCAAACCTCTTCTTTTCATTACAATATTTTAACTTAATTTCTGACCACAGACTATTATTTAACAGATAAGTATACTTTATAGCTAATTTACGAGGGATAATTACATCTTTAATATCTAAATTGGATAACTGACATTGGTACTCTTGTTTGTCATTATTGAAGATAGTTCTAACCTTATCTATAACCAAACTACTACCCTCTTCTATAATCCTAGATTGTACCTCTAAACTGTCCCTAGCTTTAACTATCTTATCCTTAATAGTTTGAGCAATCAGTTGAACCTCTTTATCACTAGTCTTTTCCCCGTTATATTTAATTATCAACTGCTCTATTATATAATCAGGTAGACTCAACTGCTCCTTAAATTTCAATAACAATCCTTTATCAACAATTAAATCAGGGCATATCTCTTCAGCTTTATAATCTATTAATCCCATCTTAAGTTACCACCACTTTATAAAAAGAGTTAGTATTCTAAATAAAATCATATAAATATATAATTTCTTCATACTATTATAAAAACCTGCAAATTTCTCTGAGGGTTTAAAAGTAATATATCATTATAACAAATCAAGCTTTATTTAGTTAATTTCTAAGCTATCTAGAATATTAATCTAATTATATAACAAATTGTATATTTTTTTAAGTGATGAATAATACATTTTAGCTCTTAACCTTATATCCTATTTTAAATAAATAAGTAACTAAAAGTAATAATCCAATAACCAAACCCCCAATTATTATTCCTGAAACGCTAGGATTTATATCAGATTGACCTACAAAAGCATATCTAGTAGCATCTACCATATAAAAGACTGGATTAAATAAGGAGACCTTACTCCAAATACCAGGTAACCCTTTAACAGAATAGAATACACCACTTAAGAAGGTTAAAGGTGTAATAAAGAAGTTAGAAAAGATAGAGACATGGTCAAACTTCTCAGCCCATAAACCTGCAATAATTCCTAGTAAAGAGAAGATTGCAGAAACCATAAAGGCAAATAAGATTGCTAATAAAGGATGGGCAACCTCTCCTCCATAAAATAAGATAGATACCAAATAGATTACACTACCTACCAACATACCTCTGACAATTCCACCAATCATAAAACCTAAAGTAAGTTCAATATAGGAGAAAGGAGCCAATAAGAAGTCAATAATATTACCATTATACTTAGCTCCGATCAAAGATGATGATGTATTGGCAAAGGAATTTTGAATTAAACTCATCATAATCAGACCTGGAACGATAAAATTAATATAAGGGATTCCATATCCTACAACCTCTCTACTCTTAAAAGAATAAGAGAAGATAATCAGATATAATCCTGTAGAGATTAAAGGGGCAAAGATAGTCTGAATAGCCACCTTAGCGAATCTAGATACCTCTCTTTTGACAAGACTATAGAAAGTAACAGTATTAATTGTCATCACCCCCTAAATTAGTCAACTTAATAAAGACATCTTCTAGCTTTGCACTCTCAATATTCATATCAACAATATGTAAGTCTAAATTATTAATAAATTTAAGCAGATCATCTAGATCATTCTTACTTGCTTCTATCTCGATTCTATTATTCTCTTCATCTATTTTACAGTTAGTTTCTGCTAGTTTTTCCGATAATCCAATAACTGAATCAGCAAATTTGACACTAATAACCTTCTTATCAATAGAGTTGATTAAATTCTCTTTGGTATCAATCTTAACTATTTCACCTTTATTCATAATCGCAATCCGATCACATAATGTCTCTGCCTCTTCTAAGTAATGGGTAGTTAAAATAATCGTCTTTCCTTGGCGATTAAGCTTGATAACATAATCCCATAAGCTATTTCTCAACTCTACATCCACCCCTGCTGTAGGTTCATCTAAGACGATTATCTCTGGGTCATGTACCAAAGCTTTAGCAATCAATAACCTTCTTTTCATACCACCAGATAATTGGCGTGGTCCTATCTCTGCTTTATCAGTAAGTCCTAAAGCCTCAAGAAGTTCATTAATCTTCTTATCATTATTCTTAATTCCAAAGTAACCAGACTGAATCTCAAGGGTCTCTCTGACATTAAAATAAGGGTCAAAGGTAACCTCTTGTGGAACAATTCCTAAGGATTTTTTAGTCTCTCTATAATTAGTGATAATATCCTTACCTAGAACAGTAACTCTCCCAAAATCCTTATTAACTAATCCCCCTAAAATTCCAATCAAGGTGCTCTTACCAGCACCATTAGGTCCTAATAATCCAAAAAATTCTCCTTGCTGAATAGTTAAATTTATATCCTTTAGAGCTTTTAACTCACCATAATTTTTGTTAACATGTTCGATTTCTATGGCAACTGTCATAATCTTCCCTCCCCTCTTATTATAATAACTCTTTAAAGGAGAATAATCAAAAATTTAAACTATTTTTTATGCTTAATTATGATCTCTCATTTAAAAAATAATGTAAATAAAATAAATAAAAATTGTACAATCTAATATCTGTATATAAAATAAAAAAAATTATTAGACACGGATTAACAAAGATGAAACATCAAAACATAAAAAATTATTTTAGTCTTATTATTTTGAGTGATTAATTATATTTTTTAATGTTAAACTTTTCCATATATAAGTTGAACTAAATTTTTTAAAGAGCTAACTTAACTATCTTTTATATTCTTTCTCTTACCAAATAGCCAATAGACAACAATAAATAATATCAATGATAATCCATACCCAAAAAATAATTGAGCTACTATAATGTTTCCTAAAATATTCTCTAACAATATATTTTGAGACGAGAAAATAGCGACAGCTGTAACTAAAATAGCAAGTGGTATAAGAATACTTTTAGAATTATTTAGTTCAAATAATTCTGCAATAATCTTAGTAGAAACAAAATAAAATAATGATACCTTTAAAAATGTACCCATAACCCAAGTAACAAAAACTATAACTTCAAATCCTCTTATAGTCAGTTTAGTAACATCATACACAGGGAACTTCGATAATGAGGTTAAATTAATACTTAAAGTAATGATAGTAATTATAAATAAAAAAGCTATTGCCACTTGAACAAATATATTTGCATATAAACTCTTTTTTATACTTTGTTTATTTTCTGTTAAATAGGGTTTAAACATTAATAAGAGATTAGGTATCATAATAAGCCAAAGCATCGGTAAAATACTTGCTTTAATAATAGATTTTAAATTAAACTTTAAAGGCTGAAGTCTATTCCAGTCTACTGTATTACTCTTTAATATAATAAATAGGATTATAATAATAATAATAGAAATCATTATTATTGTCACAATTTTTGACATTCTTGATAAAACTTCAACACCATTATTTACTAAATAAACAGCTAATATACTTATAGTAACATAAAAGAAAATCGTATTTACTTCAGACATATTAAAATTAATAAAATCAACAGTTTCAAGAAGAATGAATGGAGTATCAAGTACAATTACAATAATATAAGGAAGAAGAATTATCCTTCCCAAAATTGGACCCAAAATAATCTTAAAATCCTTTATAACACTATAATTAGAAAAATCTAAACTAAGTTTTAAAAGAATATAATGGAGAATTGCAACTACTGACCCACCTAATATAATTGATATCCATCCAGCTGTTCCAGCATCTTTAGCTAAACTGGCTGGCACTGATAGGATAAGTGTGGGCATAACTATTATTATGCTTAAATAAAAGATTTGTTGGCTACTTATCCGTTCTTTCATATTTTAACCCTCCTAAGGTAAACTTGTCTATTACTTATTCTAGAATTTAAGATATATTTAGTTTATTTAAATCATCTTACTATTATCCAATCATCCAAAAAAAGACCTCGAAAGATTCGAGGTCTAAGCTTAATAACTAAAAACTCCATCCTTATTCTCTTTAAAGAAATCAGCATATGTCAAATTGAAGATATCATCTAGCTTATCACTTAAGTCTATTTTATCTTTAATCAATCTCCCATAAACCCCTGAGCCATTTATCTCTCCTTGGAAGATTGCTCCCTTTAATTTATTATTCTGTAGGATTAACTTTTGATAGTTATCCTTATCCTCTCTAATTAAAGTCTGATAGCCATCATCCTCTGCTTCTATTAAACCATAAGTGATAGTTGATAATCCTAAAAAACGCATTGAATTTTGATAGGCAAAATTATCACTTAGCCTAGTGGTGATTCCTACCATATTACAGGCAGCTACCTCTCCTTGTTTAATAGCTAAAGGCCAGATAGGTGTTAGAGCTAATTCGTTAGTAAATAACTCCTTTGACTGAGCCACATCCCCTGCTGCATAAATATCTTCTAAACTACTCTGTTGATATTCATCAACTATTATGCCCTGATCAACTTCAATCTCTGTACCTTTAATCAAACCTATATTTGGTCTAACACCTGTAGCTACTACAATTAACTTTCCATCTATTATCTGACCATCAGTTAATTCTAAACCTCTAACATAATTCTCATTATCAGCTAAGACCTTATTGGCTCTAGCATTGGTAATTATCTCAATACCACTCTCTTCAAACTTAGCCTGATATTTAGCTGCTAATTTATCATCTAGCTGCAGTGGTAAGATTCTATCTGCCATCTCAATAACAGATACTTTAACTCCTAGCTCAGCTAGCCCTATCGCTGCATCTATTCCTACTAACCCTGCTCCAATAACTATAGCTTGCTCAATCTCTTTAGCTGAATCTTTAATCTCTAGAGCATCATCTAAATTTCTCAATCCATAGATACCTTCAGTCTCAGACAAATTTTCAATAGGTGGGAAGAAAGAGCTTGCTCCTGTAGCTAGCAATAACTTATCATAGAAGATACTCTTTCCATCCTCTAATATAAGTGACTTTTGATTAGGTACAACAGAGCTAACAGTCTTCCCTTTAATCCAGTTAATCTTATTCTCTATAAAAAAGTCTTTAGGGATAAAGTTTAATTCCTCTACATCCCTCTGCCCACCAATTAGATAATGGAGCATACAACGGGAGTAGACCTTATCATCTTTAGAGATAATAGTTATCTCACTATCATCATCTAATTCTCGTAGCTTCTTAGCAGCACTAATTCCTGCTGCACTAGCACCAACAATTACATATCTCATGCTCTCCCCTCCCCTACTTCAATCAATTCTATAGCCCCTGTGGGACAGTTCTCTATACAGGCTGACTTTTCTCTATCCTTACATAAGTCACACTTAAAAGCAACATTAGCATTAGTATCCTTATTTATCATTCCATAGGAACAACTCATCACACACATCCAACATCCTGCACATTTATTCTGGTCTAAAGAGACAATCCCAGTCTCTTTATCCTTAGTTAAAGCACCAGACATACAGGCTTCAACACATTCTGGCTTGTCACAATGGCGACAGAAGATTGGAGCTACTTCTCCTTGACTGCTCTGTTCAATTAAATTAGCTGACTGATTACTTGTATCTAATAAATCCAGTGTATCGATATTCTCACCATTATGCTTAGCCATACAAGCTAGCATACACCCTTTACATGCTTCACATAGCTGACGGTCTATATATATACGTTCCATATATTCACCCCTTCTAGAGATATTGCGACACTTTCGTGTCAGTTGACAGTGTATAGTTGACAATTTACAGTTAAAAGATTAAAAACTTCATAAAAGCTCTATAATATAAAGGTTTAAGTATTATTGAACTTAACTGTACATTGTACACTGTCAACTGTATACTTAGGTAAAAAGTGTCGCATTATCCTTCTATTATCTCAATCTTACAATCCCAGCCCACTTCTACGATCAAGAATAATCTCTTCTAACTTATCAGCTGCACTCTCAATCTCAGTATCGATAATTAGTTGACCTCCAGTAATTTCAGGTAGATTCTTAGTTAGAGTATCAACTATAATCTCACTTCCTGTGACAAAGGGAGGTAAAGCTAAATGTAATGGCAAACCTAAAGCCAATCCAAAGGCACCATCAGCTAATGCTTGCTCTTCTAACCATTGGGGCGCTGACAATACTGCTGGAAGTTGTGGTAAGTCAACATCTAAAGCCTTAGCCAATTCAACAGCTACTTCTTCTACACGACCAATCGATAAACAAGGTCCAAAGTTAAGTACAGGAGGGATTCCTAACTCTTCACAGACCTCTCTTAGATTATCTCCTGCTAACTTAGCTGCACTTGGTGATACCAATCCACAGTTCTCTAATCCCCCTGTAGTACAACCAGCCGATAAGACTAAGATATCACGTTTGATTAGCTCCTTAGTCAATCCTACAGAGAAGACATCATGCCCTTTGGCTGTTAAGTTAGAGCATCCTACTACAGCAGCTACCCCTTTGATCTTACCACTAGCAATCAAATCAATTAATGCTTTATAATTACCTCCTAAGAACTTACGTAAGGATTTTTCACTTACCCCTGTTACTACATCATCATAGCCATGGTCCTTTGGAATATCAATCTCAATTTTACTACGGCGA
Source organism: Orenia metallireducens (assembly GCF_001693735.1). Lineage (GTDB taxonomy): Bacteria > Bacillota > Halanaerobiia > Halobacteroidales > Halobacteroidaceae > Orenia > Orenia metallireducens. The sequence goes on along the minus strand of NZ_LWDV01000005.1, from coordinate 138,720 downwards.
TTCTGATAACTCTCCACTGCTGCTTTAATCAGCTTATCAGTAATCTCTGGTGCTTTAGCTGGATCAAATTTAAGCATCTCAGCAGTTGTCTTCTTAGCTACATCATCAATAGCAATCATCTTAACTTGATACTTTTCTGCTACCAGCTCTAAGCCTGGAATTGTACAATTGAACTCAGATATTACCAAATCAATTCCACCAGTAGCCAATAAAGCTTCACTTGTATAGTTATTACCAGCATGACCAGCAAAGACATCCTTATAATGGGCTCCACGCAACTGTAAGTCTTGACCTACACAGGTTGAACCGACTATTTTAAATCCTTTTGCCCCAACATCTTGAGCCATCTTAGTAGCTTCTTCTGTAATTAAAGCATCCTGCAAATGAGCAATCATTGTATGCTGATGCCCTGTTACAACGATATTGATATAATCTTCATCTACAACCTTAAAGCCAACCTTATCTTGGGTGATTTCTGGCTCTCCTAACATCACATCATTGAGCAAATTAGTCATATGTAATCCATATAATCCTGTAGAGATTCCTAAGTTAAGTACATGCATTAACATATCAACTGGATCACTTGATAAGTTAGTACTTGTCTTCACAAGGGCATCAAAAACTTCTGATTTAGCTCCCCCTGGTATGATGTCTAGCTCCTTCCATTTCTTAAGCCTTGGAGAATAAGCTAGCTTCTCTACTAATTCCATCTTTTTATAACGTGGCTTATATAAATCAGCCAATACCTTCTCAGCTACTTGAACTGCTTTCTCATTTACATCTTCAGCCTCAACATCAAAGAGTTCAGCCAATTCATCTAACATTTCTAACCCTTTTAACTCTGTAGCATAATTACCTAGACCAGCTTCTCTTAAATTATTAGCTGTATTCTCAACTACATGGAGATAACAAGCTGCTCCTGCAGCTACATTTCTTAAGAAATTACGGGCTACAATCGTATCAGCATCGGCACCACAAACTCCTCTTGGTGATTTAGGAGTAATTCGGCAGGGTCCATTTGAACAGAGACGACAGCAGACCCCCTTCTTTCCAAAACCACATTTCACAGACTGCTTAGGTTCACGATTAAATGAAGTCTCCAATTCTGGCTTACTATCTAAAAACTCACATAACCTACAATCAGCAGAAGTACATCTTTCTTTAACCATTATAAATCCCCCTTATAACTACACTATTCTTGTATACTTTTAGTTAAAAAATAAATCTAAATTGTAAATATACCTTTTTGGTATACTTTTAATTAAAATATTTAGCCAATAGTTATAACTATTAGCTATTTAATAAGTCTGCAAAGGTATATTCTTCTAACTTATTAACAATTGTCTGCTGTACATCAAATAAAGCTTCATGAATTGTACATGTTCTACATGAATTACCATTTATCTTATTACACTCAGCAGGATCAATTAAACAACGATTTACCACAATTGGTCCATCTACTGCTTCTATTACATCCCTTAAGGTTATCTTTGCTGGGTCTATTCCTAAAGCATAGCCACCATTCTTACCTCGATAAGATTCAATAATCTTAGTTTGAGCCAACTCCCTAAAGATTTTTAAGAGAAATCTCTTGGGAACACTCTCCTCTTCACAGATAGTCTGTGCATCTACTATAGTTCCTTCTCCTTGCCTTGCCAAATATAATACAGCACGTAAAGCATAATCTGCTGCCTGACTTAATCTCATCTAATTACCTCATTTCTTAATCATAGAGCAACTTACTAACGATTAAATTATACCACTTAGGTATACTTATGTCAAGAATTGGATGAATTTATGAATGATTATCATTATCAGAGTTTCTATACTTAATTAATCTGCTACATCTATTACTTCAACTAATCGGGCTTCGTTAAAGACCTCCGTTGGTGCATAGCAGATTAGATAGTCTTTTATAGCTACTTTGGCATAGCCATCAGGGGCTCTTTTCCCAAAGATATCTTTAGCCATATCTTGATTATTAAAAACAAACCATGTTCTTCGTTCATCAAAATTTAATTTAGGAAGTCTATGTTCTGTTTCACTACTTACCTCAAAGGCAACTGAATCTCCTAGAAATTCATCATCTTCATAATTTATATATCTTCCATCAACTATTACTTCTCCTAAAAATTGAACCGTTGCTGAGTATCTATCACTATTTTGAATCTGATGTAGAGATAATGAATCTATCGTCATACCAACAATCTTGTCACCTAGTTTAACCTCTTGGGGATTAAAGATATTATCCTCTTGCTTATTGGCTAAATCTTGAGTCGAATTATTATTGTGGTAAATCACAAAGACCACACTTAATACAATAACAAGTAGAAAAATTAACTTCTTTACCATACTCTAACACCGCTCCTTAAAAATCTTTAAATATTATTATTATTTAATCTGTGATAAAGATGAATAATTATTCATTAATAGTCTCTTCCCTTCCCTGAGTCTTTAATCTCTATCAACTCTTCAGGATAAGGATGGAAGAAACTCTGCTCCTTTAAATATTTCTTATCATACTTAATAATCCAGGCTTCTAGAATATTATTAGGTACACTCAAAGGAACTTTATTATCACGGTATTTATCCAAGGTATCTAGAAAGAACCTCTTCTCTTCACTAGACAATTCTTTAGAAAAATAACCAAAGGCATGCATTAAAGCATTAATATTGGCTTTATAGGTAGTCATGCCTTTTAATAGTTTATGTAAATGTTCTTCATATTCCTTAATCACTTCATCCCAAGGAGAATTTTGATGGTTAGCCACAATCTTCCCTATCTCTCTCATTTCCACTTCCTTATAAGCAAAGAATAATAACTTGTTCTCTGCCTGAAACTGAACCAAATTACTCATAGACTTAGACTCTTTAACCTTACGAAAGCGTGCCAATAAGAATAACTTGGTAAGAAAATCCTCTCTAATTCTAAAGTTCTTCAACCTACCCTCATTCTCCACAACTGCATATGGAAATATTTCTTCAACTTTTTGAGCAAATAACCCATTAGACTTCTCTATTACCATCGAGCTTTTATCGATACTAGAATAGACCTTGGAATCCTTAGTCCCACAGGAGGGAGAACGGTCTTTTAAGATAAATCCATCTACCTGCTCTAATGAATCCAAAAACTCTGCACTAAATTGCTTCATCTTATCGGTTATATCCCTTTTAGTAGCTGGTTGGACTAATCTAATCTCATCATCCTCTTTTACAAGCCTAATCGTCTCTCTGGGAACACCTAATCCTACCTCTACTTCAGGGCAGACTGGAATAAACTCTACATAATCCTTGAGCTTCTTGACAAACTCATCACTTATCATCACACCATTATAGCGGCATTTATCAAACTCTAGACATTTACTAACGACTACAATTGGTTTCACAAATTGCATTATTTATACCTCCCTAAAATACAGTTATTATAACCTGTTGTGCTAATAAAAACATTAATACAATAGAATGGATATTGTTAACTTTTCTTGAAATGGAGAATGGAAAATGCAAAATTGAAAATTAAAAGATTTTAAAGGTTTTTAAACCGAAGGAAATTAGTCTTTGAACGAAGCAAATACTCTAAAAAAACAACAGGTTTAAGATAATCTTTGAATTAAGACTCTTAGTTTTCTTAATTTCAATGAATATTGATTGCGTAGTGAGTGGGCTCTGCCACGAAGAGTCTTGATCGGGTTTACCACGAAGGGTTCGCTTTTTAAACCCGTAGGTTAGACTCGTAGGTATATTTCTTCTTGATTGGGCTGGTCTTGCCACGGAAGTTTCCCTACAGGTTTTTACTAAAAACCTTCCGTAATAAATTTATGAACCTGTAGGTTTGGTTACTTTTTCGCCCTGAAGGCACTACGCCTGAAGAAGTACTCTGGGGTGAAACCTAATATTTTCTCTACTTTTTAAAAAGTAAAAGTATTTCAATATACCCATTAACCATCACTTTATACAATTAAATTCAGTCAGTACAATTAATTATGCTAATTTTACATCTACACCTTTAGCTTGGCACAATTTAGCGATTTTATCTACATATTTATCAATTTTAAACTTCCGCTTTAAGCCATTAGCATTCATATATCTGACCTTACCAAATATCTCCCGCTCAGTCCAAGCCCTATCATGCTTTCCAAAGCACCAAGCTATCCCTGCAAAAGCATTGGGGTCTCTACCATCAAGACTATACTTATTATTAAGATTAAGGGCTATCTGAAAGGCTTCTTCTGGACTTTCAGTCCATTCTAAGATTTTCTTACCCCAATACATCCTCATATACCCTTGCATCTTACCTGTCAAGACCATCTCCATCTGAGCTGCATTCCAATAGATATCATGGGTCAATCCTTGTTCAAACTCTTCTCTAGTATAAACATCTTCTCGCAAATCATTCTTATGCTCTGCTAAAGTCTGATAAGCCCAATCAGCTAAGATATCCTTCAAGGAAGCATCATAAGCTTGATTATAATAGACAAAGTTGATACTCAACTCTCTTCTCACTATCAATTCCTCTAAGAAGTCCTCTTTTCCTTTGCTACAAACATTATCTACTTCAAGGGCTATATAGAGTGGAGAAATCTGTCCAAAATGGAGATAAGGGCTCAAGTTAGAGGTATAATCTAAAGTAGGGTCATTTCGTAGTTTCCCATACTTGTCCAACTTATTCTCCATAAAATCTTCAAAATACTTGATTGCTTGAGAGGTACCTCCCTTGAACTTCTCTACCCTGCTAATACTATCATCAATATCTAAACTTTCAATAATCCTATCTATCTGACTGATATCCAAAGTCTCTAAGTCAAAATCTAAAGAAGAGATATCTATACTTCTTGCTTCTAAAGGAACTAAGTACTTATCTAACTGACGATGTATCTTCTTTCTGATAGTATAAGCAGCATACTCTTCTTTATCAGAGACCTCTTCTATAGGTACAACTACATTACTCTCTACTTCTATTAAAGGTACACTAATACTCTCTGCTACTATCTGTCGCCATCTTCTCTCTATTCTCAGATATCCTTTATCAACAATTACCATCGATGAATTTTTAGCTAGCTTCTGTACTCCTAGCTCTGGGCTCTCCTTTCTAATAATGAACTTAATCCCCCGTTGAGCCAAACTCTCTGCTACCTCCTCTAATCCTTCTAACATAAAATAATAATGGCGGAGATTGGCCTCAGGAAAATCATCAGTCAAACCAAACAAAACTACCAATGGCTGTTGAAGTTCATTAGCTTTATCTATGGCAAACTCTAAAGCATGATTATATTCAGTCCGTTGTGATGCTTGCATCCAATAAAGAATATATTCTCCATTTTTGATAGGATTATTATTCAAAGCTTTAATTCTACTCTGCTGAATCACCTTAGCTCCCTCCCAACTTACTTAAAATAATACTTGAATATCATCTTATATTTTAATCGATATCAATCAATAATAATTACTATTAATAGAATACGATAAAACTAGCCTAATACCTTTATTAAAAATTATAGTTATAATCTCTGCTATTAAACAATGATAAAGTAGAGAGATATTGTAACACTTTTACATCAGTGTATAATCGATAGTTTAAGTTCAAAACCTTAAGATATAAAGCTTTTAGTCTTTTAACTATTGGACCTATGTCAATATCTTGGACACAAAAAGTTGAACAAAAATTTAATAAAAATTATATTAATCCAGAATAACTGTTAAAACAATAATTTAGTCTGCTATATCCGGCAGACTGATCACCCATCCAAATCTTTAGATTTTAGATTATCTAGATAATAGTAGCTTGGATTAATAGCTCTATTTAGAGTTATACTAAATACGGAGTATATACAGATAACTTAACAATTTCTATACAGGGGAGATGATTAAAATTATTATTGTCAGTACTGATTATGTTGCTGGAAAAGAGGTAGAGAACACTATAGGATTAGTCAAAGGAAGTACCATTAAAGCTAGGCATATTGGAAGTGACATTGGAGCAGGGCTAAGAAACTTGGTAGGAGGAGAAGTCAAAGGGTATACCAAGATGATTGATGAAGCAAGGGATGAAGCCCTTGAAAGAATGAGAAGAGAAGCTGAAAATTTAGGAGCTGATGCTATCCTAAATGCCAGGTTTACTACTTCTCAAGTTATGGCAGGGGCATCGGAGATCTTAGCTTATGGGACTGCTGTTAAGTTGAAATAAGGGCAGAATTGATTTCTGCCCCACTACTCTTACTCTTCAATTCTAATAAAAACATCTAATCTATCATCACTAAGTTCTTTAGCTACATTCCAGCCTTGGATACGATATACTCCTTCATCAAGCCCTACATTGTCGTTATTATCTTGATTCCATATCTCCTTATAGACTAAAGACTGTCCAGGTTCTAAGGTTATTACCTTTGTAGCCTGAACGAAGCTTCTATTAGCTGACCAAGTCCAAATTCTCCTTCCACTATCATAAGCCACTAGCTCAATCCTTTGCCCTGAGCTATAGCTTAATTTAATAGGTGAATTAGTAATATTAGTCTTTACTAAAGTAACTCTAATATTTTCACCTGGATTATATATATCCTTATTAGTGAACATTACAATTAATAAACCATTAACGACAGTATAGTCAAAATTCTTAGTTCTTACTTCTACCCTTCTCCCTACATCTCTATCGATATCCCTGTCAAAATCCCTATCGACGCCTCTATCAGGTACTATTATTATTTGACCTACCTCTATCATGTCAGGATTTTCAATATCATTTAAATCTATCAAAGTCTGGACAGTAGTTCCAAAACGTTGGGCAATCTCATAAAGAGTATCTCCTGGTTTAACTCTATAACGCATAATTCTCCCCTCCTTTCTAATTATTAAAGATACTTAATCTATCTCTATCTATAATATTCTATAAAAAGGTTTGTAGTGATATGTTTTGTAAAATATTCTTTAAACCCAAAAATAAGGATTGAAATAATTAATTATTTTTATCTCTTTAAGGATATAATGTTAAATTTATATTAAATAAAAAAATGGTAAAAGGAATTTGTCTAATTTCATCTAATTTTATAACTATTAGATTAATAATTATAGTCTTTGTTAGTTTTCTTTGTAAAAACACAAATATATAGTTAATCAAAGATTTAATATTCAAAAATAACCTTATTTAATAAATTAAAAATATAAAAAGAAAGAGGGTAATTTATGAGATTAAATTCGCTGGCAGCAAAAATCATTACCGCTATGTTGATATCTGCAACTCTAATATTCTCAATTCAAATTTATTTAACTACAAATTCAGAATTGACTAGACTGACAAATAATGCTAAAGAGTACTTAATAGCCAAAACCAATCAAGAGGTTGAAAAGATTAATAGTGATTTCTTAAGAATAGATCAAGGAGCAAAAGGATTAGCCTCTCTTATAGCTGCAAATAAAGAGAATAATACTGATTTAAATCTAGAATATATAAGAAGTTTAATTAAGGATATAGATTTAGTTATTGGCTCTGGCTTTTGGATGGAACCTTATAAATATAGTAAGAATCAAAAATATTTTGGTCCCTATCTCTATAAGGATAATGATGACATCATACTAACTTGGGATTATAGTAATAGTGATTATGATTACTTTAATTATGACTGGTATAAAAATGGATTTAAGAGCAAAGACTCAACTTGGACTGAGCCTTACTATGATGAAGTTTCAGAAATAACCATGATGACATATACTACCCCTATTTATTCCAATAATGAGGTTATAGGGGTAACAACTCTAGATATAAGTTTAAAAGATATGATTAATTATATTAAAAATATTAAAGTCAGTGAAAATGGACAAGTCTATTTAATAAATGATATTGGTAACTTTATCGTTAGCCCTGACCATAGTGAGCACAGTATTAATATTAAAGATAAAGCTAAAAGTAAATTTAGTGGCTTTGCTTCTGAAATTTTATCCAAAGAGAATACCCAAATAATCAATAAACAACTAGCTGGTGAAGATTACTTTATTGCTTATTCATCTATTGGTAATACAGGTTTAAAACTTATATTAACCTTTCCTTTAAAGGATTTAGGCATTAAGGAGAAAGTTATCTTTTCATTAATAACTTCAATTTTTAGTTTAATCCTATTTATGATAATCCTATATTATTTGTTAAAATATCTTGTTATAAACCCAATAACTATTACCAGTCAGTTCAGTCAATTTGTTTCCCAAGGGGATTTTACTAAAGATATTCCTAGTAAATATACCAAAAGAGCTGATGAAATAGGTAAATTAGCAATTAGCTTTGATACAATGTCCAATAATTTAAGAGATATGATAAGAAAACTGATGAATATCTCTGAACAGATGGCTAGTTCAAGTCAAGAATTATCAGCTTCTGCTGAAGAAGGAACTACATCTATTGAAGGTACTAATGAATTAATAGAAAATATTACTGCTACCATAGAACAAATATCTGCAAGTGCAGAACGAGTAGCTAACTTTGCTCAAGAATCAAATTTAAAGACAGAAATAGGTACTATTAACATTCAGGATACCTTAGCAACTATGACTGATATTAGTAAAACTGTTGCAAGAGCAGTAACTGTTGTTAATACTTTGAATAATACCTCTCAAAAGATTGAGCAAATTATAGAAATGATTACTAATATTGCAGATCAAACTAACTTACTAGCTCTCAATGCTGCCATTGAAGCTGCTAGAGCTGGAGAAGCTGGTAAAGGTTTTGCAGTAGTTGCAGATGAGATAAGAGACTTGGCCGAGGAGACAAATAAAGCTACAGAAGAGATTAAAAAATTAATCTCTGAAACCAAAGATAAGACTACTTTAGGGATAGAGGTAATTAATGAGGTAGCGAATATAACCAAGCATGGTGAAGATGTGGTATCAAAAACTGGAGAGGTCTTTGCAGAGATTAGCTCTGCTAGTGAAGAGACATCTATTCAAATTGAAGAAACAGCTAAAGCTACCCATGAATTGGCTCAAAATAGTAGTCAAATCACTGAATCTACCAATGAGATTAAAAATATGTCAGATGAAATAGCCTATTCAGCTCAAGAATTATCTAATATGTCTATAGAGTTAAGTAATTTAATAGATAAATTTAAAGTATAAATAATTAAAAACACACTTCTTAAATAAGAGTACTCTTCTAGATAGATGAGTACTCTTGTAATTACTATTGAATCTTCTCTACTTTCATAATTAAACCCCAAGNAGTAATTTAATAGATAAATTTAAAGTATAAATAATTAAAAACACACTTCTTAAATAAGAGTACTCTTCTAGATAGATGAGTACTCTTGTAATTACTATTGAATCTTCTCTACTTTCATAATTAAACCCCAAGATGCTGGAACTTCTTTAATCTTAATTACCCCATTATTAATTCTAAAAGTTTTAGCTTCTAATAAATCTCTTAACTGATATCCCTCTTCTATATCAAACTCTAACTCAATATCAATAGGCTTATCCGAAGAATTTACTACTGTTAACACCTTCTCTCCCTGATACTCTCTTAAGAAAGCAAATTGCTGATGATCAACAAAGATTTGTTGATAACTTCCATAGCATAATGCTTTAGAACTTTTTCTTAACTCTGCTAAAGAAGCAATTAGTCTTAGTAAATCTCTATTTGGGCTCTTCTTAGCTACTTCATTAATATCTAACTCAGGTCGAAGTGGTCCATCATCTCCATTAACCTTCTTCCCCTCTATTCCCCATTCACTACCATAATAAATAGATGGTACACCAGGCATAGTAAATAAGAGAATATGTAATGGGTACAAATGGGCAGGATTATCAAGGGTACTTGCTATTCTCTTGACATCATGATTATCTGCAAAGCTATATAATGGTAGGTGCTTATATATTCCCCCTTCTCCAAATTGACGATTTAAAGAATAGGCAATCTCAAAATAATTCTTATCATTATGGCTTGAATATAATCCTTTATAACACTCATAGTTAGTTACAGAATCCATCATAGCAGCCCCAGCCCATTTCCTATAATCACCATGTATTACCTCACCTAACATCCAAAAATCAGGTCTTAAACCTCTACAAAATTCCCCCAATTCAACGATAAATTCAACCTCCAAACAGTCAGCAGCATCCAATCTTAACCCAGCAATATCAAATTGCTCAATCCATTCTTTAACTGCATTAAAGAGATAATCTTTTACTTCAGGATTCTTAAGGTTTAATTTAACTAGGTTATAATGACCTTCCCAGGCTTCATAGGTAAATGGGTCACCATAAGGGCTTTGGTATTCAAAGTTCAAACCAGAAAACCAGTCACAATACTTTGAATTCTGCCCCTGCTCTAATAGATCTTGAAATGCCCAAAAATCTCTACCCACATGATTAAATACACCATCTAAAATTACTCTAATTCCATTACCTTTCAAATGTGATACTAACCTAGCCAAGCTCTGATTATCTCCTAATCTGCGATCAACCTGATAATAGTCCTTCGTATCATAACCATGGCTAGTCGATTCAAATACAGGACCTAAATACATTGCATTTACACCCATATCTTTAAGATGTTCTACCCAATCATATATTCTATCCAATCTATAATTAATAGGTGCTGAAAAATCATTCTCCAAAGGAGCACCACAAAGACCTAATGGATATATATGATAAAAAACAGATTGACAAGCCCAACTTTTCATAACTAATTCCCCCTTATAAATTTTTAATTTATTTAAAATCCGCTGCTATACCGATCGGTATATTCGAGGTAAAAAATAACCATTAAGAATAGATTCCATGCATAAATTGGTGAACTGCTTGATATAATAATTCATCATTTAACTCTCTATCGCCTCGCAAGGATAAAGTTATGTATGTATTAATCATTCCTAATAATGTAGCTGCATAGGCTTTATGCCTGCCTTTCATATTACCATGATCCTCTGCAGCTTGAATAAAAAGTTCTTCCACCATATTATGTTGCTCTTTGATAAATTTTGAGACAGCCTTATTAGATTCACTATCTATTGGTGCAAGTGCCATTGCTAATTGCATCCTATAAAAAGTTTTATTATTTTTGGCAAAATTAAAATAAGTAGATACTAATTTATTCAATGTAAAAGGTAAATCATGATTGTATATCGTTGCTTCTTTAACCAAGTTATTCATTTTAGAAAAATTTTCTACTAATAACTCTTCTAGTAATCCCTTCTTATTTCCAAAATAGTGATAAAGAGTTGGTTTAGTAACACCTGCTTCTTCAGCTAACTCTTTTACACCTACTCCGTCATAACCCCGAGAAGCAAAGAGGTTTACTGCAACCTCCATAATCTTAGCACGATTATTCATCTAAGCTATCATCTCCTATAGTATTATTTACTATTGAGTTTATTATACCGTTCAGTATAGAAAGTGTCAAGAGAATTATTAGATTAAGTTTAAGTAATCTTATTATCAACTTAAACTTAAAAAATAAAAAAAACTCCCAACTAAGGGAGCTCCTATATATGTACTAGCTATTACTCTCCAGCAGGTGGAGTAAAGGTTCTTTGGGCTAACTCGCTATCTAACATATAGATTCCATTTCCATTCTCACCAATTCGCTCTACCTTCTTCAATAATCCATCCATCATTGCTTCCTCTTCAACCTGCTCATCAACAAACCATTGTAACATACTAATTGCTGGATAACAACTCTCTTCTTGGGCAATATCCATCAATTTATAGATTCGCTTAGTAACACCTTGTTCATGGTGTAAAGCATACTTAATTGCATCAGCAATAGAGTCAAATTCATTTCTAGGCTCTCCTAATGCTTTCATAATTAACCTTTCACCCATCTCATCAATAAAGTTTGAGAACTTCTGGGCATGAAAACGCTCTTCTTCTGCTTGAATTTCAAAGAAATGGGCAAATCCTTCTAAATCCTCTGACTTAAAATAAGCTGCTATAGCTAAATAATAATGAGCTGATTCATACTCATATCTTACCTGTTCATTCAATTCTTCTAATAATTTCTCTGCTAACATTGATCTAACCTCCTAAAATTATATGTAGTTACTTACTAGTAATTATTCTCTATAAAGGTCAATTATCCTTTAAGGTATCTTTATTAAATCATTATAAATGATAAGGCTCATTCTTCATAATCTTAAAAGCACGATAGACCTGCTCTAAAAGAATCAATCTAGCCATCTGATGGGTAAAGGTCATATGGGAGAAGCTTAAGATATAGTCTGCACTCTTTCTCACATTTTCATGTAACCCCAATGCCCCACCGATAATAAATTCAATACTGCTATAGCCTTGTACCTGTAAATTATTAATAGACTTAGCAAGTCCTTCAGAACTCATAGGTTTACCTTGAGGGTCTAAGGCAATTGTATAAGATCGATTATCTATCTTCTCTATAATTTTATCACCTTCTGCTTCCTTAATCTGATTCATTTCAGAAGAGCTTAAATTTCCAGATATCTTCTCATCCTTGATCTCAATTACCTCTAAAGAGGTATGCCTCTGTAGCCTTTTAACAAATTCATCAATCCCCTGATTAATGTAACTCTCTTTAATCTTTCCAACAGCAATCACTCTAACTTTCATCTTAATCATCCTTTCAAATTAAAAGACTAGCTATAAGCTAGCCCTTTAAAACTCTATTCTATTGGTCTCTCCTTAAGCTTTAATTCAAGAGTAAGAGACTTATTTCCTCTGTGAACTAATAATTTAATTTTATCATTAATCTGGTAATTTTTCAAAATATCTTTCAAGCTATCCATACTATCAACCTCTTGACCTGCTACCTCAGTAATTATATCCCCCTGCTCTAATCCACTATCTTCTGCAGGGCTACCTTCTATAACTTTAACCACATAAATTCCAGAATCTTTGGCAAAACCATATTCTTTAGCACTCTCAGGGCTGATGTCCATCCCATAAATTCCAATCCAAGGTCTGATAATTCTACCATCTTTAATTAACTGCTTGGCTATCTCCTTGGCTATATTAATTGGAATAGCAAATCCTAAACCTTGGGCTTGTTGGATAATAGCAGTATTAATACCAATTACTCTTCCTACTCCATCTAGCAAAGCTCCACCACTATTACCTGGATTAATTGCAGCATCGGTTTGAATCATATTGGTCAATTCTACCCCTTCTTGAATAGGCAAATCTCTATTTAAAGCACTGATTACACCAGTAGTAACGGTATTAGAGAATCCATAAGGGTTACCAATTGCAATAGCCAATTGTCCTACCTCTAATTTCGCTGAATCACCAAACTCTAAAATTGGTAAATCATAATCTTCTACATCAATCTTTACCACTGCTAAATCTGTAATTGGATCACGTCCAACTACCTTTCCTAAGTAGTCTATATCATCTTTAGGAAAAATTACCCTAATCTGATTAGCCCCCTCAACTACATGGTTATTTGTAATAATATAACCTTCCTTATTTAAAATAACTCCAGAGCCTTCTCCTTCTACCTCTTGCTCAGTTCTGCGAGCAAAAAAATCATAGACTACTCTTTCTCTAACAGTCTTAATCTTAACAATACCAGGACCTACTTCCTTTACTACATCTACAACACTTAACTTCTTATCATCTACTTTAGTAACCTGTTGACTAGCAACTTCCTGCTCCAAATTATCTTCTGCATTAGAGCTTGTCCCCTCTAATAAATTCTCGTTAACCTTCTCAGGTTGAGAATTAAGAGCTATCTGTTGTGAGAAAAAATACAATAACCCTGCACCTAATAAAAAAGAGATTACTGCTATAATAAAATAAGATTTAAATGTTGACTTAAATTCATAATGATCCCCCTTAGAAAAAAGATCCATCTTGTCCACCTCACCTTTATTATTTTTAACCAATCTGATACAGAGGACTAACTTTATCTTGTAAAGCAAACTCTAATTTTATATCCTTATCTAAACTAATTCCTGCATCAACAAGCATATTCTTGATAGTCAAAAAAGCCAATTCCGGTACATTATTATCTTTGCTAAGATGAGCTAATAATATACGGGAGACAGAATTTTTAGCTAGCTCTACTACAGCAGCTCCAGCATCATCATTTGATAAGTGACCTTGTGTTCCCATGATTCGTTTCTTTAGTGCCCAGGGATAGGGTCCTATTTTTAACATTTCTAAATCATGATTTGATTCTAATATTACTAGGTCAGAATCATTAATCTCTGATCTTACCTCATCAGTAACCTCTCCCATATCAGTGGCAATTGCTACTTTAGTCTGCTTAAAACTGATTGTATAACCCACAGGTTCCCTAGCATCATGGGAGATACTAAAAGGCTTAACCAAACAATCACCAATACTAAAAGCATCAGTTTCAATAACAATCATATTCTTATCATCTATATTTCCAAGTTTAGAAGCAGCTGCCTCCCAAGTACCTTTAGTAGCATAAATAGGAAGATTACACCTTCTAGATAATACTCCAGCCCCTTGAATATGATCACTGTGTTCATGGGTTAATAAAATAGCATCTAAATCATCAACCCTCAAATTTACCTCTTTTAATTTATTATTAATCTGTTTTCCACTCAATCCAGCATCTACTAGTATCTTCTTATCCTTAGTTCCAACATAAATAGAATTTCCTGAACTTCCACTGGCTAAGGTACATACTTCTAAACTGATTTAAATCATCTCCTTAAAATTAAAATAAATTCAATTATTTCTTTATAAAAAAAGGATTTACTCCATTAAAAATGAATTAATCTAATAATATCATATATTTGCTTTAATACTATTATATAAGTAAATACAAGGAGGTTAGTAATGGATTTTCTCGAATTTCAAAGTAAAGTATCCAATAAAATAAATGTTGATCTTAGCAGTTATAAAAGAAATAGAGTCGAGCGTAGAATTAATAATCTAATGAAAAAACATAATCTTAGTGATTATAGAAGCTGTTTAGATAAATTAAATAACAGCCGTAATTTTCAGGAAGAATTTCTAGAGCATATGACAATCAATACCTCAGAATTCTATCGCAATCCAAAGAATTACGAATATCTACAAAACAAGATCTTCCCAGAATTATTTGCTAATAAGAATAAAGTTAAAATTTGGAGTGCTGCTTCTTCTAATGGATGCGAGGCTTATACCTTAGCTATCATTCTTAATGAATTGGGGATTGATCCTAACAAATATCAAATCAAGGCTACAGATATTGATCCTACTATATTACAAGAAGCTCGAGCAGGAAAGTATAAAGAAAACTCACTTAAAAAAGTACCAGATAAAGTCCTTAACAAATATTTTACTAAAAAAGATGACTATTATCAACTAGATCGTAAGATTATGAGTAGGGTACAATTTGGCAGATTAGATTTATTAAAGGATAAATATGATAATAATTTAGATCTTATTCTATGTAGAAATGTCTTTATTTACTTTACAAAAGAAGTAAAAGACCAATTAACTATTAAGTTAAGCAATTCTTTAGTTAATGGTGGTATTTTATTCTTAGGTAATACAGAGTACCTACTTAAACCTGAAGAATTTAACTTAAACAAAATATACAACTCTTTTTACAGAAGAAAATAAAAGATGGCGAGTTAACTCGCCATCTTTTATTTATCTATCAAACCTTAAATTGAGAAATCAACTCCTCTAACTTTTCTGACTTACTATCTAACTCCATAGATATATTAGATATTGAACGAGAAATATCTTCTAAATCATAAACTACCTTTACTACCTCTCCAGCAGTAGCTGCTAAATCTTGAGTTGCAGCATTACTTTGTTCCATTTGTAATGCTGTCTCATTAGTAGCCTCTTTAATTCCTTCAAAGGCTTTACCAGCTCTATTAATGACTACTTCTCCACTTTCTACTTCTTTAGTACCCTTTTGAATCACTTCCACAGCTTTGTCTGATTCATCCTGAGTTTCTTTAATCAGACCGTATATCTTATCAGCAGCCTTAGAAGACTGGCTTGCTAAATCTCTTATCTCATCTGCAACTACTGCAAAACCTCTACCTGCTTCTCCTGCTCTAGCAGCTTCAATAGCTGCATTTAAAGCTAATAAATTGGTCTGTTCAGAGATTACAGTGATTAATTGAACAATCTCTCCAATCTGTAGAGATTTCTTATCCAAGTTACTGATTACCTCAACTGACTCTTGAACAGTCTTCTTAATATTTATCATCTGTTCTATAACCAATTTAATCGCTTTATTACCTTCAACAACGATATTTTTGGTCTCTTCAGCCATAGATGCTACCTCTTCACTATTAGTAGATACCTCTTCAGTAGATGCAGAAATTCTATTTACTTGATCCAAGGTAGAATCAACATCATGAGTAAAGTTTTCCAAATTAACAGATAAATCTCTACTAGATGAGTTAAGACTATTAATAACACTCTTAACCTCATTAATCATTGTAGCCTGCTTTTTCGCCATCAGGTTAAAACTAGTAGCTAACTCACCTAATTCATCTTTTCTTTTAATATCAAGAGAGGTAGTAAAGTCACCTTCAGCCATTCTCTTCATACCCGCAGTAGCACTCTTAATTGGATTAGATATATTTTTAGAAATTTTAATAGCAATTAAAGTAACCAATATTGTGAAAACGATTCCAAAGAGAATAATCATATTTCTAACTTTACGTGCAGTAGCAATAATAGCATCCTCTTTAGCCTCTACAACCAGTGTCCAATTATAAGAACCTATTTTAGCATAAGCACCCATGTACTTAATATCTTCCTCTTCTCTATTGAAATAGCCATCAGCAGAAATCCTAGCCATAATAGGTCGATTACTATCCTCATTATGAATACTATTATTTTCTTTAGCTGTAGCAATATTATTCTTAAAAAAATCAGCTTCTCCATAATTATTTATTTTATTTTCGCCGTTACTATGATATAAAACTCTTCCTTCTGTATCGATAAGATATATATTACCCGTTAAATTTAAAGATTGGAAGACCTCTAAATAACTATTCTGAATTTCGGTTTGAATATCAGTCATGGTCATAAAGAAGACCATATCTGGTGTCAAGCTATCTACCCTTATATTACTAGTAGTAAGCTTATCTTCTATTGTCTTATGCACCCTTGAAGCCACAGAACGAGAAATCATCATCAATTGCTTCTTAGAAGTTTCTAACAATGAATCTCTAAAATAAAAATAAGAAAAACTACCTACAGCCAAAGTAACCCCAAGAGTAATAGCCAATAAGATTCCTAAAATTCTATTAAAAATACTACCAAATCTAAGTTTATTAACTACTTTAACCTTCTTAAATTCCCCTTTATTACCAGCGCCTACCTCTTTGTCCGGCATTAAACCAACCCCTTTATGTTAAAGTATTATACTGTTATTATAAACTTATAGTAGTTATACAAATTCTTTTCTTCTTTTATTAAATAATTCCACATTTCTCTTTATAATCCTTCTTCCTACATAGTTATTTTTCAGCCTATCAAATTAATAAGTTTATTAATTTGATAGATAATAAGATAAGCTAATTAAGCCTATAGATAAATCCTCATCACGTACTTTTATATCCTCTGCTACTCTTAAATGTATAGGTGCAAAATTCCAAATTGCTTTTACTCCAGCATCTATCAATTCATCTGCCACCTGTTGAGCCACTTCTGATGGAACAGCAATAATACCTATTTTAATATCATTATCTGTTATTACTGTACTTAATTGCCTCATAGAATAAACTTGTGCACTACCTAAGTTATTCTTTACTTTTTCAGGATCAATATCCAAAACATAACTTATATCTAGTCCCAATTTCTTAAATCCACCATAGTTTACTAGCGCTTGACCTAAATTACCTGCTCCAACAAGAACAATTCTCCAGTCATTATCTAACCCCAATATTTTTTCTAAATTTTTCATTAAATCCATTACTTCATAGCCAACACCCCTTCGCCCAAATTCACCATAATAAGATAAATCCTTTCTAACTTGAGTTGAAGGAATGCCCAATCCATCACCTAATTCTTTAGAGGAGATAACCTCTACCCCTTGGCTGTCCATCTTCTGTAAATAACGATAATAAAGCGGTAACCTCTCAACAGTTGTAGTAGGTGTCGTTATATTCTTCATTTTATAATCCACTCTCCTTTTTCAAATGTTAAATAGTACAATTCAAATTTTAATTGTATACTAATAGTCTAGTTACAAATTAGTATATCTAATAACTTGACTAAGCTTTAATTTTATTATAATCTTAAAGTTAAGTATGGTCAAATTAAAGGGGGAAATAATAATGAATTCTAGCTATCTTAATCCAGTCGCTTTTAGACTAGGTCCTTTAGAAGTTCATTGGTATGGAATCATTATGGCATCTGCCGTATTGATAGGTTTGATTATAGCTAGCAATGAAGCTAAAAGAAAAAATATAAATCCTGATTTGATTTTAGATTTGGTAATTTGGGCTATTCCCTTTGCAATTATCGGAGCTCGTCTTTATTATGTTATCTTTGAATGGGATTATTATAGATATCATCCTTCTCAAATAATTAAAATCTGGCAAGGTGGTATAGCTATACATGGTGCTTTAATTGGATCTGTTATTGCTGCAATAATATTTACTAAAAAACATAAAATAACTTTTTGGAAAGTAGCAGATATCACTGCTTCTAGTTTAATCTTAGGACAAGCAATTGGAAGATGGGGCAATTTTATGAATCAAGAAGCTCATGGAGGTTCTGTGAGTAGATCATTTCTAGAGTCATTACATCTACCAAAATGGATCATAGAGCAGATGAATATTAATGGTACTTATTATCACCCTACTTTCTTATATGAGTCCATCTGGAATTTAATTATCTTCTCATTCTTATTCTTCTTTTGGAAGAGACAAGACTTCTTAAAGGATGGCGAAGTCTTCTTAACTTATATTAGTCTATATTCAATTGGAAGATTCTTTATTGAAGGAATGAGAACTGATAGCTTAATGTTTGGTTCTTTAAGGATGGCACAATTTATTAGCATTTTAATTATTTTAGGTTCTGTTGCTATTAGTTATTATAGACGGGTTTTAAAGAAAAGTTAGATTTTTGCTGTTTTGAATTTAGGGTGACACCCTAAATTCTTTTTTATATAATATCATTTTAGGTATATACTGCGACACATTTATTATTTTAAAAATTAAACAAACCTTTAATCAATTTAATCAAAAAGCTGATAAGCTTTTTCGTGTTACTTTTGTACCCAAAGGCATCATTTAGGAAGAAATAACTCTTCCTTCAAAGCCCATTGCCGCAAAAGTAACCAAACCTACGAGTCTATAGAGCAAAACTCTTCGTGGTAGAGCCCACTTACTATGCAATCATATTTATTTAAGTTAATAAAACTTAGAATTCTAATTCAAGGATTATAGTATTATTAGATTCTTTGATAATACTTACCTCGCTCAAACAATAATTCTTTTGGCTTTTAATCACTTCAATTATTAACTGAAAAAGTCTCGCAATATCGTTATATTGTATTATAAAATAATAAAAATTACAAAGGAGGTTATCATGAAAGATTATATTACCGATGTCCCTGAAATTAAGGTCGGGCATCAAGATGATAAGGAAGGAATGACAGGATGTACAGTTATCCTAGCTGCTGAAGGTGCTGTAGCTGGAGTAGATGTCCGTGGTTCAGCCCCAGGAACCCGTGAGACCGATTTATTATCACCTATCAATATGATAGAGAAGGTAAATGCTGTTTTACTTTCAGGAGGCAGTGCCTTTGGTTTAGCTGCTGCTGATGGGGTTATGGCAGCTTTAGAAGAGAATAATATAGGTTTTGATGTAGGAGTTACCAAAGTACCTATAGTCCCTGCTGCTGTCCTTTTTGATTTAACTGTAGGTAATCATAAAATTCGCCCTGATTATAAGATGGGCTATAGGGCTGTTAAAGCCGCTTCTACTGAAGAGAATCGTTTAGGTAAGGTTGGGGTAGGGATGGGTTGTACTGTGGGCAAATTACTAGGTCCTAAACATGCTACACCAAGCGGACTAGGAAGTGCTAGTATCAAACTTAAAGATGATATATACATAGGTGCCCTTGTAGCTGTAAATGCCTTTGGAGATATATTTGATCATGAAGGAAGAATTATAGCAGGATGTAAAGGTAAAGGTGGCAGGTTTGTAAATACATATGAAGCCATGAAAGGACATAAAGTAAGAGGACTTGGTCAAAATACTACCATTGGAGTTATTGCAACCAATGCTAAGCTAAGTAAGACAGAGGCTACAAAAATAGCCCAAGTAGCTCATAATGGTTATGCAAAGCATATTAATCCCGTCCATACTATGTTGGATGGAGATACTATCTTTGCTATGAGCACTGGGCATAAAAGTATCGAGATTAATTTATTGGCTACTGCTGCTAGTGAAGTAATGGGAAGAGCAATTGTAAAGGCAGTTCAAGCTGTCAACCTGGATTAATCCTTCTTTAATTCATGGCAAGCACGACAACGGGGCTCATACTTCTCATCAGCACCTACTACCACTATTGGGTCATCAATACTTGCTGGCTTGCCATCAATCAATCTCTGGTTTCTAGTAGCTGGATTAGAGCATTTAACACATACAGCATGTAATTTACTAACATACTCTGCCCTAGCCATCAATTCTGGTATAGGTCCAAAACCCCTCCCAGCAAAATCAGTGTCTAATCCAGCTATGATTACCCGATAGCCTTCTTCTGCTAATTCATCGGCTAATAGTATGATCTCATCAGAGAAAAACTGCCCTTCATCAATAGCTACCACATCTATCTCTTTTTGCTGACTCTCTTCTTTGATTATTCTTCTAATCTGTTTAACATTATCAACAATCTGAGCCTTGATTGTAATACCATTATGTGTTGCTACTGCCGTATCACTATATCTATTATCTATACTGGGCTTAAATACCAGTACTTCCTGTTTAGCAATCACAGCCCTCTCTATTCTTCTGATCAATTCACTGCTCTTACCTGAAAACATAACTCCTGTCACTACTTCTACCCATCCAGTATTGACACATCCATAGTACCCATGCATCTGAATATCCTCCCCTTGATAATTAGAGTTATTAAAACATTCTTATCCTTAATCTATTAAGAAAATAATTCTTGAAAAAACTAAAAACTACTAAAAATTATATATTAAAATTAAAAAAAGTTACTCTTTTACCGAGCAACTTAAATATCGAATTTATCTCTGTTATAATTATATGTAATTTTAATTTAAATAATCTAAAATGGTGGCAAAACCCGGACTTGAACCGGGGACACGAGGATTTTCAATCCTCTGCTCTACCAACTGAGCTATTTCGCCAAAATTATAAATTAATTTATCAAAAAATAAAATGGCGAGGATGACGAGACTCGAACTCGCGACCTCCGGCGTGACAGGCCGGCGTGGTAACCAACTCCACCACATCCCCAGATTTTGGTGGGCGAAACAGGACTTGAACCTGTGACCCCCTGCTTGTAAGGCAGGTGCTCTCCCAACTGAGCTATTCGCCCAAAGTTATAGTTGATAATCTACAGTATACAAGTTTGCAGTTAAAAGTCAAAATCTTAAATCTTTTGAACTTAACTGTTCACTGTTAATTGTAAACTATTAACTATTTTTAATGGTATCCCTTCAGGTTTTATATAAAACCTTTCGTGGTAATCTTAATTTTAGTGGTACCCCCAAGGGGATTCGAACCCCTGTCGCTGGGATGAAAACCCAGTATCCTAGGCCACTAGACGATGGGGGCATAGGATAATTTTTTTAAATGGTGCACCGCCCTAGATGGACAAGTACCGAAAACTTCATTTCGCTTTAAAATCAGAAGTTTTTGGTGTGACGGGCTCGATGCCCTAATACCAAAATTTTCATTGCCTTCTTTAATAAAAAATTTTGGTGAGCCATGGAGGATTTGAACCTCCGACACCCTGATTAAAAGTCAGGTGCTCTACCGACTGAGCTAATGGCCCTCACTCACATTTATAAATAATATATCAAATCCAATAGCTTGTCAACACTTTTTTATAAAATATTTATTTTATACTTTAATCGATACATTTATACATAATTTTAACTTACTTTCACATCTCAATACTAGTGGAAGAAGCATACACTAAAATGATATTACGACACTTTATTAACTAGTGACAAGTGACGAGTAACCAGTAAAGAACTTAACTTGTCACCTGTTACTCGTCACTCGTTACTGTCTGAATATATCCATAAAGAGATACTATTTATATTGAAATTTAATTAGCATAATGGGCTAATTTTATGATTAAGAGAATAAAAAAACCTCTGCATTATACAGAGGCTTTTATTAGCAAATTATAATCTTAACCTTTAGTAGCACCAGCAGAAAGTCCATGTACATAATATCTTTGCATAGATAAGAATACAATCATGATTGGAACAGCTGCTAATACAGCCCCTGCAGAGAATAATGTCCAATCATTATTAAACTGGCTATTAATCATATTATATAGCCCCACTGCTAAAGTCTGCTTCTCTGGGCTTCTTAAAACAAGTGCAGCCATAACAAAGTCATTAAATGGGTTAATAAAGTTCATCATAGCTACAACTGCTAACATCGGCTTAGCTAATGGTAGCATAATCTGCCAGAAGATTCTAAAACGACTAGCCCCATCAATTTTAGCAGCTTCTACTAAACTAGATGGAATAGTATCAAAATAACCTTTAATCATCCAAGTAGAGAATGGAACTGCCGCACCCAAATAAACCAATAGTAATCCAAAATGAGTATCTAATAATCCAAACATATTTAATAATACATAGATAGCTACCATAGACATAATCCCAGGGAACATTTGAATAACCAAGAATGTCATTAATCCATATTTTCTTCCCCAGAATCTGGTCTTAGAGAAAACGTATGCAGTAAGTGATGTTAATAATACCGCAAAGAAAGAATTCAATGCACCAATTTTGATACTATTTATATACCATTTGACATAATTATACTCTTCACTAGTCAATAAGTCTTTAAAGTTCTTAAGACTTGCATTTTCAGGAATTAAGCTTGAACTATACAAACTATTTCCAGGGTTTAAAGCAGAACCTATAATCCAAATAGCTGGATATAGTGCCGCTATAATCGCAATAATAATTATCGTGTAACAAAAAATTAAACCAAGCCTACTTCGTTGTTCTTGTCCTAAACTCATTATTAACTCAACTCCTCTTCTTTAAAGGAATTTGTTCTTCTGAATTGATAAATACTAAATCCTGCAACTACAATAAAGATAAGAATTGAAATAGCCGCAGCATAGTTCCATTTTAATCTATCTATAGTCAATTTATATACCCAAGAAATAAGAATATCCGTTCCCCCAGCACCTTGATAACCAAATTGAGGAGGATTACCATTATTTAATAGATAGATAATTCCAAAGTTATTAAATTGGAAGGCAAATTGCATAATCATCAAAGGAGCAATCTGTCTTAATACTAATGGTAATGTAATTCCTGTAAATTTCTGAATAACACTAGCCCCATCAACATCAGCGGCTTCATATAATGATTCTGGAATACTCTGTAAAACACCTGAACATAATGCCATAATAAAGGGGAATGATAACCATAGATTAACAAGTAATACACTTATTCTAGCCCACATAATATCTTCTAACCAAGGTACTTTATCTATACCAATAATCGCTAATAATTTGTTAACCTGACCAAAATTATAATTCAATAACCCCCTCCAAATCAACATAGAAACGAATGCAGGAATAGCCCAAGGAATCATCAAAATAGTCCTTAATATATTTCTTCCTTTAATATTCTTATGATTTAGAACAACAGCTAGAAATAATCCTAATGCAAAAATACTAACTGTAGATGATATTGTCCAAATAACTGTCCAAGAGAATACCTTAATAAAGGTCATTCTCCATGTAGATAAGGTCATAATATCTCTAAAGTTCTGCAATCCAACCCAATCAATTAATTTAGCAGGTGGAGAATGATATAAGTCATAGCTAGTAAAAGCTAATAGAACAGAGAAGATTAAGGGAAAGATAGTTGCAATAAATAACATAACCATACCTGGACTTATAGCAATATAGGGAAAACCAATTTCCATCATGTTCTTAATAGAATCTTTAAAACTAGGTACCTCTTCACCATTATCTATCTTTTTACCATTATTATATGCATCAACTATATTAAAAACATGAATACCTATTGCTACTACTAATAATACCACACTTACAATACCATAAATCATCATAAAAATAGAATGGTCTACTTCAGGATTACTTCCTAAAGTAATCAACCCTTTAATATTTTCCATAAAATATCCTGGGCTTTGGAACCAAAAAGAAATATAATAAAGAAGAAATATAGCTCCTTTTATATATTGCCCATTCAAAAATTGTCCTAGCCCCATAACTACAGCTGATAATATAGCACTGTTTCTTGCTTGATTACTACCTACTCTAACATTTGTGCTAGTTTCTGACCTCACAGAAAAACCTCCTTTTATTCATTATTACAAATTCTAGCCTTACATTTGATCAAATGTAAGGCTAGAATTATTTTTATTAAAATATTATCTCATCTGCATAATTCCTTCTTGAATCATATCAACAGTCATTGGCAATATAACTTCAGCTGGCATCTGACCATTTAAGATAAATGTCATAGCATTATTAGCTGGTGACCAAACTTGCATAAATTCAGGTGCATTTGGCATTGGAATTCCACGTCTAGCTTGAATAATAAAACCACTTATATCAGGATTATTCATTAATGCTTCGCTACCAACAACATCTTTATGTGGAACAAGAATACCATTAGTATCAAAGTGATCCATTGACATCTTAGAGTTAGTTACAAACTTGATAAAATCAGCTGCAAGTTCCTTATTTTTAGAGAACTTACTTAAGTAATATCCTTTTACAGTAAGGAAAGTTTGTGGATATTCTCCATTAGGTAATTTAGGCATTGGTGCAACAGCATAATTTACTCCAGCCTCTTTAATATCTTTAATTCTCCAGTCACCATTAAACATAGCCCCAACTTTTCCTTCACTAAATAACCCATTGATAGTATCTCCAGTAGTACCTTTAGGAATTAATCCTTCATCTCTAAAACTCTTAATTAATTTAGCAGCTTTAATACCACCTTCATTAGCCAATGTCATATTGGTAAAATTATAACTTCCATCAGCATTTTTTCCAAAGGGATATGCACCATATGCATTGAAAATAGCTCCACTATAGTAGAAATTATTAGCTTCAAATAAGAATCCATATTTATCCTGTCTTGCATTAGTTAACTTCTTAGCTTTTGTAATCAATTCATCAAAAGTCTTAGGTGGTTCTGAATAAAAATCTTTATTATAAATCATTGCAATACTCTGGAATGCATATGGTAATCCATAAAGTTTTCCATTATAAGTTAATGCCTCAACAGAGTTTTCTAAAAAGTTCTCTTGAGCGTAACCTGCTGGTAAATAGCCATCTAAAGGTTCAATTAACCCCTGAATTACAGCTCTACCAAGCTTATCATGGAACCATCCTACAACATCAGCACCCTTTCCAGAAGGACCATCTAAAGCCAACCTTTGTGCTTGATCTATTTCTGGTACACTTTCAATTTTAACTTTTACACCAGTCTTTTCTTGATAAAGTTCAGCAGCCTTTATCATCCAATTTGTCTCATCACCATTACTTACCCATACAGTTAACTCTTCTGCTGCAAATGCAAATGGGGAGACTACTCCAAGAGAAAGAGCAACTATAAGTGTTAATACCAATATCTTTTTTTTCATCAATAATTCCCTCCTAATTTTATTTAATTAAAATATTAAAACCTAAAAACTTATTTCTTAACTTACAAAAAATACTATATATAAATAAAATAAACCCCAATAAATTAAATAAATACCATTTGGTAAAGCGATTGCACAACGTAATTTAACCCACTACACTATACAATATCTCCCCAAGGGTAAATAACTCTTTAACTTATTGGGATTATTATCTTATTAGAATTATCTTAAATCACCTTATATCATTCAGTTGTAAACTATATCTTATTTCCTTATTTTTATTATCTTATCATAAAAAATGAATAATTACTATGCTTATATAAATAAAACCCACCAATAATTGTATCTAACAATCATTGCCGGGGTGCTTGTAAACTTATACAATCTTGCCCTTAAATTTTAATAGTTTCACTATAATTATAACTATAACTATATATACTGTCAAGACATATTATTCTAATTATAATATTTTATTTGATAACTTATAATAAATTTTCAAAAACAATCTAATATGACTTTAATTACTAATTTCTATATTTATAATAATATTCCTGCTTAACTTTCTTTTTTTATAATTTTTTAATATAAATTACTAACTAAGTTACTTTATATTATTTAAAATAAATACTAATCAATGCTACAATTTAAATCAATATTTATACAGAGAATCATTATTAAAGAATTTTTTACAAAATACAAATAAAAAGAGGGTTTTTTCCTCTTTTTATTTGTATTTTATTCAGTTTTTAAGTTATTATCCAAAATATCTATCTAACATACCCTTTAACATAGCAGCATGTCTAGCTTCATCTTTAGCAGACTCATTAAAGACATCATTAGCTGCATCTAGATTTTCTTCTTTAGCAGTTACAGCAGCCTTATGCTTCATCTTATTAGCACCTTGCTCTCCTTGTAGCATCTTCTCAATGTTCTCTTTTGTAGAAGCAGAAATTTTACCATTTAATTCAGCAAATCTAGCTGCATGTTCAGCCTCTTCTATAGCTATTCTCTTTAATACTTCTGCTACCTCAGGATATCCTTCTCTTTGTGCCTGACGCGCCATAGCTAAATATAATCCTGTTTCTTGAGTCTCTCCTTTAAACTGTCCATCCACAACCTTTTCTAACTCTGTCCCTTTAGTTGCTCCTAATTTGTTTTCAGTTACAAAATCCATATCAAATTCCTCCTTATATGTATTTACTCTTTAATCAGTATTAGTAATTGTTACTGATAATAGTATATTATTTTTATATAGGTTTGTCAAGGGGTTTAAAAAAATAACAGTGATTATTATTATCAAAATAACAATCTATAAATTATAACAAGAATCAGAGATCAAACCATACTCTAATAGCCTAACATCATCTTTTTGGCGTTTAATAAAAGAGAAGATACCCTTTAGTTTGAGTGAACATATTTTATCATTATTTAGTATATCCAGGAATGCGTTGGGGTTATTCTTAAAATTGAGTATTATCGCCTTATCATTAGCCCTAATTTGGCTATAACGATATTCAATATTCTCCTTGTCTTGATTAATAACTGTAAATCTTTTGTTCAACTTTTGAGCTACAAAATAGGAGAATAGATAATCATCACTATCAAAAGAAATTATAGTATCAAAAGAACTAATTTCTATCCTAAATTTCAAGAAATCTATCATCTCTTCAGCAAATTCCTCTAGCTCTATAAGAGTCCCTTTTATATTATCTATATCCTCTATCCCTTTAAAAGTGGCTATTCCCTTTCTTAAACGCCTGTCTTTAAAATATTCCAGTTTTTTCTTAGCATTAGTATAGCCAGAGTTATATAACCAGTCCTTATCCTCCTTGCCCAAAGAAAAATCTGTAGCTCTAATCTTGCCTGTAGGAATAGCTATAATATGAGACCTAGATAACTCAATCTGCCTTTGTTCATTTACTATAATAATCATCTCCATTATCGCAGATAGATATTCAATAAAACCATTTATCTTTTTCGCTCTATTTCCTACTTCTTCTACTAGCATAAATCCTAAGCAAGGTAGACGTGACCGATTAAAAACCTTCAAAGGTAAATTATTCATTACACCACCATCAACATAGAGATTAGATTTATAGTAATAAGGTACATATAGGACTGGAATACTCATTGACATCCTTACTGCTTCTGCAACTGATACATTAGGAGTATAACCTTTAGAAAAAACCTTGGGTCTCTTATAATTAACATTAGATGCTATAATATTAACATCTTTATCAAAATCTTTAAAAGTTCTAATTCCTCTAGAAGCTAATTTAGACCTCATCCACTTCAAAACACTCTTACCTTGATATAAACCATAATTTCTAGCTAATCTGATTAAAGAGAAGTTATCCTTAAATTCATCAAAGTCATGCTCATACATAATTGCCTTTAGCTCTTCACAATTATAGCCTGCACCATAAAGTGCTGCTATAATAGCCCCTGCTGAACTCCCTGCAATCCCTACAATCTCAATATTATCTTCCTCCAAAGCCTTAATTCCACCCAAATGGGCTATTCCTTTAATTCCTCCTCCACTTAATGAGAGATTAATCCTTAATTTATTTATCTTCACCACCTCCTAGATAACCGGCTACCTTATAATCAATATATAGTTATAGCCCCTTCTTTGTTATATGTACTTTCTGGAAAATAGTACTTATTACAAAAAGTTAATATCATAAATTAAAAAAGAGACTACAGATTAATCTGTAGTCTCTTGCAATTTCACTATTTATTTTTTAAAATACTCTACCCCAGCTTTAAATAACATCTGGTCTTTCTTACCAATTATATTCTTAGATACATTAGTTCCGATTCGTTCTGAATGTCCCATCTTACCTAATACTCTACCATCAGGACTTGTAATACCTTCTATAGCATAAACTGAACCGTTAGGATTAAAGGCTATATCAGAACTTGGATTTCCAGCTAAATCTACATATTGAGTAGCTACCTGCCCCTTAGCAAAGAGTTCTTTAGCAACCTCTTCACTAGCTACAAAGCGACCTTCTCCATGTGATACGGGAATTGCATGAACATCCCCTAACTCAACATTGGCTAACCATGGTGATTTATTTGATACTATCCTTGTATTTGCGATACATGATACATGGCGTCCGATTGTATTATAAGTTAATGTAGGTGCATCCTCTGTCAATTCTCTAATCTCTCCATAAGGTACTAAACCTAACTTAATTAAAGCTTGGAAACCGTTACAGATACCTAGCATTAATCCATCTCGATTATTTAATAGGTTCATTACCGCTTCTTTAATCTGAGGATTTCTAAAGACTGTTGCTATAAATTTACCAGAACCTTCAGGCTCATCTCCTGCACTAAATCCTCCTGCTAACATTACTATCTGAGAGCTATTAATTGACTCTGCCATAGCTTTTATTGACTCTTCTATCTGCTGAGGCTTTAAGTTCTTAAATACTAAGGTCTCTACCTCTGCCCCTGCTTGCTCGAACTGTTTTGCTGTATCATATTCACAGTTTGTTCCAGGGAAGACTGGTATTAAGACTTTAGGCTTTGCCACCTTAATCTTGGGTGTATAAATCTCTTCTACTTTATATGGCTTGAACTCATAATCTTTAGTATCTTCCTCAGTCTTAGTCTTATATATCTTCTCTAAAGGTTTCTCCCAAGCATTTATCGTTTCATCGATAGCTAGTTCTACACCATTAACTTTGATAATTTCTTCATTATTTGTTGTACCTAAGACTTCATACTCTACTTCTCCAAATAACTCTGCTAAATCTTCTGCTGCTTTTACTTCTAAAACAAGTGCTCCATAATCTGGAGTAAATAACTTATCGTCTTCTATTTTGCTTTGGAATGTAATACCTATCTTATTACCAAAGCTCATCTTAGTTACTGCTTCTGCGATACCACCTAAAGTTATTGCTTGAGCTGCTAAGACTTTTCCTGCTTTAATTAATTCAGTTACTTTGTTGTAAGCAATCATTAATTTATCAAAATCAGGCATTTCAGCTGTATCTTTCTCTACTGGTAGATAAACTAGCTGACTATCAGTATCTTTAAATTCTGGTGAGATAACATCATTTACATCTACTGTATCTACTGCAAAAGATACTAATGTTGGTGGTACATTAATCTCATTAAAGGTTCCTGACATACTGTCCTTACCACCAATTGCAGGTAAACCAAATCTCTTTTGGGCATAATAAGCTCCTAATAATGCACTAAAAGGTTTACCCCATTTAGAATAATCATTATTTAATCTTTCAAAGTATTCTTGGAAGGTAAATCTAATTTTCTCATAACTTCCACCAGTAGCTACTACCTTTGCTACTGATTCAATTACTGCATACAAGGCTCCATGGAATGGACTCCAAGTGGATAGCTTTGAGTTGTAACCATGACTCATAATAGTACCTGTAGTTGTATCACCTTCTAACATAGGTATCTTAGCTACCATACTCTGTGTAGGGGTCAATTGATACTTTCCTCCAAAAGGCATCAGTACAGTCCCTGCCCCAATTGAGCTGTCAAATTTTTCTACTAATCCCTTTTGACTACAGACATTAATATCTGAGATATTCTCTAACCATTTTTCTTTTAAATCCTTCCCTGCTGATAATCTCGTCTTTATAGCTGTTTTAAAGTAGCTTTCTTCTTGAGGCTTCTTAACTACTACTTTAGTTTTTTGAGTTGCACCATTGGTATCTAAGAAGTCTCTACTGATATTTACTATATCATTACCTTGCCATCTCATGATCAATCTTCTATGACCTTTGACCTCTGCAACTACAGTTGCTTCTAAGTTCTCTGTCTCTGATAACTCTATAAACTTCTCTACATTCTCTTTATCTATTACTACAGCCATTCGTTCTTGGGACTCAGATATAGCCAATTCTGTTCCATCTAACCCTGCATACTTCTTTGGTACAGCATCTAGATTAATCTCTAAAGCATCAGCTAACTCACCAATTGCTACTGATACACCACCAGCACCAAAGTCATTACAGACCTTAATCATCTTACTTACCTTAGGATTTCTAAATAATCTTTGAATCTTTCTCTCGGTAGGTGGGTTTCCTTTTTGTACTTCTGCACCACACTCTTCAATCGACTCTTCTGTATGGGCTTTTGATGAACCTGTAGCACCACCACAACCATCACGCCCTGTCTGTCCACCTAAAAGGATGATGATATCTCCTGGCTCAGCAGTTCCTCTAACAACATTCTCCTTAGGTGCTGCTGCTACTACTGCACCTATCTCCATATGCTTAGCTAGATATTTTTCATCATAAATCTCTTGTACCATTCCTGTTGCTAGTCCAATCTGGTTTCCATAGGAACTATAACCATGGGAAGCCTCTTGGGCTATCTTCTTCTGTGGTAACTTACCTGGTATTGTCTCTTCTATTGGAGTTCTTGGGTCTCCACTTCCTGTAATTCGCATCGCTTGATAGACATAAGAGCGACCTGATAATGGGTCACGAATAGCTCCACCTAAACAAGTTGCCGCTCCACCAAAGGGCTCAATCTCTGTAGGATGGTTATGAGTTTCATTTTTAAACATTACTAGCCATTCCTCTTCCTCACCATCAGCATCGACAGGAACAACTATACTAGCTGCATTAACTTCATTAGAGACTTCTAAGTCCTCTAACTTACCATCTTTTCTTAACTCTTTCATCCCCATTAAAGCGATATCCATCAAACAAATATCCTTCTCTTTACCCTCATAAACTACTTCTCTTCCTGCTAAATACTCTGCATAAGCCTCAGCGATTGGCTTAGTATATTTATCCTCTTCTATCTCTACATCCTCTATCTTAGTTAAGAAGGTTGTATGGCGACAATGGTCTGACCAGTAGGTATCTAATAATCTGATCTCTGTAATTGTAGGATTTCTCTGCTCTGTATCTCTAAAGTATTTTTGAGTATGGAGTAAATCCTCTTTACTCATAGCTAGTCCCAATTCAGCTAATAAATTCTCTATACCTGCTCCATCAGCTTCAATGAAACCATCAATTATCTCTATTTCTGTTGGAACTTCATACTTCATCTCTAAAGTTTCTGGCTTTGCCAAATCTGCTTCTCTTGAATCTACAGGATTAATATAATATTCTTTAATCTTCTCTATCTCTTCTACTGTTAAGTCTCCCTTTAATACAATTACCCTTGCTGCTCTAACAATCGGCTTTTCATCATTATTTAATATCTGCATACACTGCTCTGCTGAATCTGCTCTCTGATCATATTGTCCTGGTAAATACTCTACTCCAAAGGCTGTCTCTGATTGAGATAATTCTAACTCTTCTTCAGATAAATTGTCTACCGTCGGTTCTGATAAGATTGTATAACATGCTTGCTGATAGGCTTCTTCCGATATATTAGAGATATCATATCTATTTACTATTCTAACATTTTCTAAATTTTCTAGCTGTAAGCTTTCTTTTAAATCAGCTAATAGTTGTTTAGCTTGTACATTATATCCTTCTTTCTTCTCTACATAAACTCTTCTGATTTCGGACATGATGGAACCTCCTTATTTATTTTAAGTTCAAAAGATTTCATTTTTTTACTCATTTATATTAACTGAAATGCTTAATTTAATCTATCAACTGTACACTTACATTATAGTATGATATCATTAAGTAGTAAAATTAATAATTCTAATAATATTGATTAGGAGCGCTTATATCTAACTAAATATTAATTATAAATTTTTTTGAAAAATCAAAGATTATAATAAGAATAATAGGAGGTGGCATTGATGTATGGTCTTGTTTTAGAAGGTGGCGGTGCTAAAGGTGCTTATCATATTGGAGCCTATAAAGCGATCAATGAATTAGGTCTAAATATATCTGGAATTTCTGGAACTTCAATCGGAGCTATTAATGGTGCTTTAATCGCAGGTAAAGATTTAGAGTATGTCTATGATCTATGGTATAATTTAAAGCCTTCTCAAATATTTGATGTTAATGAAGAAGTAGTTAAAGAATTAAGAGAGTTTAATTTCAACCAAAAGAATGTAAATTATATGATTAATAAAATAAAAGAAATTTTTAATAATGGGGGAATAGAATTAAATAAAATTAGATCCTTTCTTGCAGAGAATATCAATGAAAAAAAGATTAGAAATACTGATATAGATTTTGGAATAGTTACCGTTAATATCTCTCAAAAAAAAGCAATGGAACTCTTTATTGAAGATATACCCAAAGGAAAATTATTAGATTATTTAATTGCTAGTGCCTATCTGCCTACTTTTAAAATGGAAAAGATAGATGGTGACTTATTTCTAGATGGTGGTTTTTATGATAATCTCCCTATAAATTTACTAGCCAAAAAAGGATATAAAAAGATTATTGCAATTAGAACCTTTGGAATAGGACGAGTTCGCAAAATAAAAAATAAAGATCTAAAAATCACTTATATCTCTCCTAATGAAGATTTAGGAAGAACTCTTGATTTTGATCAAGAACAAATAAGATATAATTTGAAATTAGGCTATTTTGATACTCTTAAAGTTTTTAATGACTTAAAAGGAAAAAAATATTATCTTAATGTTGATAAAAAAGAGAAAGACTATATAGAACTTTTACTAAAACTTAATCAAGAGCAACTTGCAAGAATAGGAAAAATATTAAATATAAAAGGATTAACTGGCTATAGAATGTTATTTGAAGAAGCTATTGCTAAGCTAAGTGTCTTATTAGACCTTGATGAACAGAGTAATTATGAAGATATTCTTTTATCTTTATTAGAATTTATAGCTGAAAAAATTGATATAGAAAGATTTAAAGTTTATAACCTTGATGATTTTATAAAGCAAATAAAAGAAGCTTTTCCTGAAAATAAAATACTAGAAAGTAATAATATTCCCAGCTTTATTAAAGATAATAAATTATTATCACGGACTGTAAAAGATGCATTATTAGAAGATATAATTACTGTAATTTTTAATTAAACTATCCTACTATCCTTATATATTATTTTTAATTTTTAAATCTAAATTACATAAAAAAATAACACTTAAACTAAAGTTTTGATATTTATCAATATACTCTTATAATTGATAATTCTAATACTATTGATTAGAGGTGCTTATAAATGAATATTAACTATGAACTATACAAGGTATTTTATTATGTAGCTAAATATCTTAGCTTCTCAAAAGCTGCCGATGAGCTATTCATCTCCCAGTCAGCTGTTAGTCAGAGTATTAAATCTCTAGAAGAAGAATTGAATACTTCCTTATTTATCAGAAGCACAAAGAGAGTTAAACTTAGTAAGGAAGGAGAAATACTATTAAAACATATTGAACCTGCCCTTAATTTAATTAAAAGTGGTGAGAGAAATATTCAAGAGATTAACTCCTTTGAAAAGGGACAGATACATATTGGAGCAAATGATACTATCTCTAAGGATTTCTTGTTACCTTATCTGAAGAAATTTCATCAGCTTTATCCCCAGATACATATCCAAATTACTAATAGAACATCTAGTACCTGTGTAGAGCTATTAAAACAAGGTGCTATTGACTTAATCATCACTAACCTTCCGAATAATAAAATTACAGATTTTATGGAGGTTAATGAAATTTTTATTTTCAAAGATATTTTCATTAGCGGATATGATTTTAAAGAACTTCAAGGAAGAGAGATTGAGCTTAAAACTCTAGCTGATTATCCTATTTTAATGTTAGAGAGGAAGACAACAACAAGAAAATTCTTTGATGAATTAATGGAAAAATTTAAGGTTGAGATTACTCCAGAGGTAGAGCTAGGAAGTATCGACCTCTTAATTGAAATGGCTAAGATAGGATTAGGAATTTCCTTTGTACCTAACTACTGTATCAATAGAGATAATAGTGAAATATTTAAAATAGACATAAAAGAAAAACTGCCAGAACGAAAGTTGGCAGTTGTGACTAATAAGAATATTCCTTTCTCTATTGCTAGTAAGAAATTTATAGAATTACTCATTGAAATTTAGTATTATAAAAGTATTTTATCTTTTACATTCCCCTACTGTTCCACCTAAAATCGGATTACTTCTTACACTAGTTTCAAGATCAAAGGTAAGGATAGTAACTGTACTTTCTGGGAAAGCAAAAGGATTGACAGAAATAATCCTTGTACCTGCCCAAGTCGGTTCTTGTTCAAAAGGGGCTGTCTCTCTTAATACAGCAGAATATTCTTGTCCTTCAATAGTTATTGAACCTATATAAGTATCAAAATCACCTATCGATTTAGGAGAAGGGAGTCCTGTTGCTGCAAAGGTTAAGGCATAATTACCTCCATCTATTCTTTGTATAAGAACTACTCCACCAGCAATTGCAGGTAGAGCTACATTTGCTTCTCTGGATAAAGTTAAGACTATTGCACATTCTTTAGTACTATCTACTTTAGCAGGAATACAAATTAGCTGCCCCACAAAAATTTTATTGGGGTTTTTAATTTGTGAGTTTGCCTTAATTAACTGCTCAACTGTAAGGTTATACCTATTAGCTATCTTAGATAATGTATCACCTGCTTGGATAGTATAATACTCCCCTTCACAAATAACATCTTTTCTATTTTCACTCATTTTTATCACCTGACTATGAGATATTTCTTTATTTATATGCTTCTTCTTTTAATTTCGATACAATCATCTTACTTTTTTAAAAATTAAAAGATAGAATAAAAAAACCTTAATTAAAAAATTAAAATAATTATTCAATAACCCAACTAAATTGTCATCAATTATATGTATTTTTTATTAATAACAAATACGTATAATTATTAATGATAGAGGTGGATAGTAGTGAAAGAAAAGATAAGTAATTATCAAGTCTTCTGGCTAAACTTAGCAATGATTATGCCTACTTTTGTTTTAATAGTCCCAAAAACCTTAGCAGAATCAGATAAATTAGGTTGGGTCTCTGCTATATTTTCTGGAACTAGTACAGGGTTTCTTCAATATCTTTTATTAAAATTAAGCTTTGATTTTTCCAACAAAAGTGTTATTCAAGATTGTATGGCTTTACTTGGTTCCATTATAGGAAAGATAATTATTTTACCCTATATTTTTGTAATTTTATTGGATACTACTTTAATTCTATATGAGATTGTTATATTTATTAAGGTTGTTATGCCTAGATCTTCTTATATAGTAACATCAATTGCTTTAGCACTTTTAGAAACCTATGCAACTTATACTGGAATTGAAAATTTAGCTAGATTAAGTGTAATAGCAATGTTTATAATGATAGCCAGCACAGTACTTATACTGATTATTACAATTTTTTATTTTGATTTATTTAATTTCAATCGTTTAAAACCAATAGTATTTAATTTTAAATCAATAGTTAGAAGAAGTCTGGTTTCATCTGATTGGTTTAGATTAATATTAACTCTTCTATTAATATTTAAACCTTACTTAAAAAATAAGAATGGTACAATTAAATCTAGTTTATTAGGCAATTTACTTATTCAATTAATAATTGTTATTCTATTTATTTTCTCTATTGCTGTTTTTGAAATCAATTTAACTAAAAATTTAAGTTTTCCTTTTTATAATCTGACTAAATCAATCACAAGAGGTAGTGAAACCATCGTCTTTTTCATGTGATTGATTGCAACTATAACAAAATTAGGAATCTTCTATTTTGCCTCTACTTTTTTAATTGCTAAATTATTTCAAATAAATGATTATAAAAGAATATTTATTCCAGTTAGTTGGTTACTGACAGCTTTATCAATATTTAGTTTTAATATTTCCAATCCTACAGAAGTTATATTATATTCAACAGTAGGCAACTTAATAGTATTTTATATTCCAACTTATATAATTTTAATTGTATTCTATTTATTAGCAAAAGATAATTAACTTCAGACTCTATATTTAAAATATGACCAATAATATCGTTCAAGCAACTACAAAGAGCTAAGAACTATTGATCTCTTGATTAAAATAATAAAGATAAAACTGGCAATCCCTTTTGTTTCTGATCATTGTATCAATAAAAACATTAATAAATTATTTAAAGTAGATATAAAAAAGAAATGCCAGCACAGAAGCTGGCAGTTGTCACTCCTAATAAGAATATTCCTTTTTCTATTGCTAGTTAGAAGTTCCTTTGATTAATGCTTAAAACTTGAGAAGGATAACTATATATTAATTTTACACATTGTGATAATTAAATTTTAATATAAATAACACTAACCTCTAATAAAGATATTTTTCTAGCTCCTCAATCTCCTTTATATCTATTATCTTCTCTAGTATAATATCTAATTCCTCAACCTTTTTATTTTCTATCACTCTTACATATTCTTCCTCTAAATCTCCAAATTGTTTTAATAACAACCTTAAAACTATCTTTCTAGTCGTCCTTTCTTCTCCAATCTTAATCCCTTTTTCTACTCCTCTTTCTTCTACAAGCTTAAGGGCTTTGAGCATACTCTCTCCTCCCTTATTAAACCTTGAATCTAGCAACTAAACTCTGTAGCTCTTCTGCTATAGATGCTAGCTCTTGAGAAGAATTGGCTATTTCAACAGACATATTCTTTATGTCTTCAGAAGCATTCATTACATTTGTAGTCTCCTCATCTAACTCTTGAGTTGACATAGCAGTCTCTTCGATTTGAGCTGAAGTCTCTTCACTAGCACCTTGAATTACTTTAAAGACTTCACCAGTCTTAATGGCAATTGCTTCTCCTTCCTTCGCCTTATCTTCCACATCTTTAATTGCTTCAAAGCCTATCTCTACATTGTTCTGCGTTTGATTAATTAAACTAGAAATATTATCGGTAGCCTTAGTAGTCTCCTCAGCAAGCCCTCTAATCTCTTCAGCTACTACTGCAAAGCCTCGACCATGTTCCCCAGCTCTAGCTGCTTCAATGGCTGCATTTAGTGCTAAGAGATTGGTCTGTTCAGCAATATTGGTAATTAATTCTACGATCTTACCAATCTCTGCAGAGTTCTTCTCTAAAGCAGTTACAGCTTCTACTGTTTTCTTTACAGCTTGATTAATCTCTTGAATACTATTGATAGTATCCTCAATATTTTCAGTACCAGCTTCAGTCTGTGAGCTACTCTCTTGAGCAAAGGCAGTAACCTCTTGAATACTACCTGAAATCTGATCAATATTAGCCGCCATTTTTTTCATCAACTCATTACTACCTTCAATACTGGCACTTCCCTCTTCAGCACTAGCTGATAGCTCTTCACTTTGAGCAGATAGATTCTCTACCGCTTCTAAGATATTAGTAATCATCGCTCTAATACTCCTACCCATTGTGTTCAAAGAGCTGGCAATCTGAGCTACTTCATCATTAGAAGCTATTTCAAATTCAACTCTAAAGTCACCTTCACCGAACTTATCTATATCCTTTGCTAATTTTCCAATTGGCTTTGCTATACTATTACCAACCAGATAAGAAGCAAGAACCATTAATATGACTATGATGGATATTATTAAGATAACCATCTTGATTAATCCCTTTGTTTCCTTCAACATCTCTGCTGTAGAGATATCAACCCCTAAGCTCCAGCCCGGTGTATTAGGGATTGGACTATAAAGCACCTGATGCCTCTCTCCATTAGGCATAATAGCCTCTCCACTACCACTTTTGCCTGCTATCATCTTCTGACCTATCTCTTTTAGTCCTTTAATATCAGTTTCATCTTTTAAAATATTAGCTTTCATTACTACTTCATTATCAGGGAAAGCAATCATCAAACCATTATTATCAATCGCCCAACCAAAGCTTCCTTCTCCTATTTTGATCTCAGTTATTCTCTTAGAAAATTCCTTCAGTATAACAGGAAATCCAAGTACTCCTATAGTTTGCTCTTGATCATT
Source organism: Orenia metallireducens (assembly GCF_001693735.1). Classification (GTDB taxonomy): domain Bacteria; phylum Bacillota; class Halanaerobiia; order Halobacteroidales; family Halobacteroidaceae; genus Orenia; species Orenia metallireducens. The sequence continues at coordinate 100,136 of NZ_LWDV01000005.1, read as the reverse complement.
CTTAATTGCCTGGGCTATCATAACTATAGGTTCTCCTGAAGCTTTAGAGATAATAGGATCACTTATAAAGGTATCCTTTCCTTTCATTATCTCTTGAAAGTAATCTCTGCTACTAAAATTCATCTTAGTACCATTAGGCAAATACCCATATCCTTTATTGTCTAAAATAAAAGGACTTTCATATGCTATATCGCTCTCCTCTTTATCTTTAATTAATTCTTTTTTAGCTTCATTCCAATTCATAGATCGAACTACTTCTTTTTGAGCAATATTACTAATCTCTTTTAAAATTCCATCCATCAGCTCTCCTAGCTCTGCAGACCTTGCCTTTACAATATCTTGAGACATATTTGACACTAGAGGTACCAGTTTTTTATTTAGCTCAAAATGCAAAAAGGCTCCCATAATCGCTAGTGAAATAATACTGATGCTTACAAAAGAGATTAAAATTTTCTGCTTTATACTCTTAATTTTTATCTTGTCTTTAATATTCTTGATTTTCATTTTATCCCCACCTTAGAAGATTATCTTTATTTATTCTTTTATTTTATTATCATTACTTATAATAGTCATCCAATCTTATGTCCACATTTAATTCGACATTATTAAACAAAAACAGCGTAACGGAAATCCCCATTACGCTGTTTTTGTCTCACTTTCAATTTTCAACTAGCAAAATAAGTCTTTAAATCTAGTAACACTTCGATTCTTTCCTCTATTCTTATGATATCATCCTTCTTAACCAAAGGACTAATTACCATAATATCTTCACTTCCTTCTATCTCTCTTGAACTAATAATTAAATCTATACCATTTCTCTTAATCTTATTAAGGTGACTATAGTAGATAAAATCAACAACCTCTAGCCTAGGCACTCTTCGCTCTAATCTTGCTTTCATCAACTGTGACACCGCCAAATTCCCATCAAAAACTATTAATGCTCTAATTTTATTCTTCTTACGTTCAACTGCAGCTAATAACATTAATCCAATAAAATCGATCTCATTTTCTCCAATCTCTATCCTTAATTCTTCCTTTAAGATACCATAACTTATCCTAGCTTTTTTGAATAAATAGGGGTTATCCTCCTTAAGTTCATTAAATTCTACTTGATCCCAATAACTATCCTCATAATTAATCCCATAACTTTTAGCATAAAATAATGCTCTAATATATAAGACTAGTCCTTTAAATAAATCCCAATCCTCAGCCAGCTTGCTTCCCAAGTCAAGCTCTATTTCAGCAATCAACCTCTCTGCTACTAAAACAATTTCCTTACTAGTTCTATTAATTATATCTTCTCTATTCTCCAAATCCTTACTGCTATATATTTCACCTGCTAAAACTTGCAGTAAGGCTGCTGCTTTCTCAGCTTCAGAGAGCTTAATCCCTAACTTCTTTTCTAACTTTTCAGACATAAAATCAGCTAAACTAAAATCTTCCTCATCTTTTAATTTATTTAATTCATCTCTTGATAAGCTTACTTCTTTACCTTCAACTATTCTCTTAAAACTGATTGCAGAATATAGACAGAAGTATAAAATTGAATGATTAGTATATAACACTCTTCTTTTGGCTTCTATTAGACCAATAGATTTTCTAATAAGCTGTAAATCTATTGCTAAACAGAACTCCTTTAAGACCTTATGATCACTAGTCTTAATCCTAATACCTTCATTCAATAAATCTATTATCTCTTTGCTTCTTTTAGATCCCAATAACTCTAAAAGAAGGTTAACCATCGCTACTCTAATATTCCTTTCCCTACCTACAATAATCAGATTATTATTCTCTTTATCTAATGATAGAGCATGTCTTTTTAACCAAGCCTCTACACTATCCAAATCATTATAAACAGTTGATCTACTGATATAAAGTTTCTCCTCTAACTTTTCAACTTTACATTCACTACTCCCAATCAGTAACCTCTTTAGAGTCCATCTAACCCTTGCTTCTGGACTCAAAAATTGATCTTCTACTCTAGCCTCATCTAAGCTCTGTTTTAGCTTAAGAGCTTTAGTCTCTTCTAATTTTAGATAAACACCTACTCTGGCCTTCTTGATTAATTTAATATCCTCTTTCTCTAAACACTGCTCAAGCTCATCTAAATCCCTTCTGATAGTTCTAGCCGATACTCCTAAAAAATTTGCTAACTCACTAATAGTTATTGGCTTATTGAGTTCTAATAATCTATATAATAACTGTTTATGCCTTCTTTTCTCTAGCTTCAAGTTTTATCCCTCCAAGCTTAAATCTGCTTTAATTACTCCTTGCTTCAATCTACTATTCTCTTTGATTAAATTATACCTTTCAATAGCCCTTTTGATTACAGGAATGAATTCAATCTTGTATCCTTCATCTCTGTTAACAACCCCTTTAGGAATATAATGATAGACATCTCCTGAGTAGAGAGCTGAGATCATCGTTTGACTATCTGAATAACTAGAGAAGATAACCTTGACAAGATCAGGATAATCATAATTGATCATCTTTAATAACTTTATCCCATTAACCTTAGGCATACTTAAATCAATTATAATTACTGCTATCTCATTCTCTTTAAGAATCCTTAATGCTTCTCTCCCTGAATTAGCAAAGAACATTGTAAACTCTTCTTTATTTAACTTTCTTTCTATCTTAGCTAAAATCAACTCTTCATCATCAACAAATAGGACGTTATTATTAGTTATTTCAATCATAGTATCCCTCCGATTACTAACTAAATTTCTTAAAATTTAAGTAGATCAGATCTTTAATTCTCTCTTTATTACTTCTCTTAATCTATCCTTATCTACTGGTTTAGTAATATAATCTTTACACCCCAGTACTAAACATTTCTCAACAACCTCCTTCTCTACAGAAGCAGTTATTGCAATTATAGGTATATCAACCTCTATCTCTTCCATAACCTCTAAACCGCTCATGATAGGCATCTGAATATCTAGTAAGAGTAGATCATATTTATCTTTCTCTAGCTTATCTAAAATATCTTTACCGTTACTGACTGTTTCAATTTCTAATTTGAAATTCTTAAGTATCTCTTTAATTAAAAGTTGGTTTAACCTTTCATCCTCAGCCAAAAGAACTTTAAAGCTATTTTCTTCTTTAGCTGATAAATAATGAGCTGGTATAATAGAAAGAATATTCTTTAATTCTTCTAAATCTAGCTTTATTATCTCTAAATCAAAATCATCACTTCTTGCAGTATCTGTTATCTTTGCTGCAATTTTATAGACTTCTTCCATATTAAAATTAGCAGCTAACCCCTTTAACTTATGGGCAATAGCCTCTATTTTCTCTTTCTTAGTAGACTTTACAGCCTCCTCTAGCTTAGTAATTCTATCAGGTAACTCTTTAATTGCCTTGAAAGTCAAATCTGTAATTTCTATATCAAAAGCTAACCACCGCTCAATCATTCTTTCACCCTTGACCATCTCATTAAATCCACCTTGATCATTATCTTCCTTATTACTATCCTCTAGCACTTCTAAGGGTAGCTTAATTATAAAACTACTTCCTTGACCTAACTGACTTTTTAAAGTTAGTTCACCTTTCATTAAATCAACTAATCTTTTAACAATCGCTAGACCCAGTCCAGTTCCTCCATATTTCCTACTTATAGAGCTATCGACCTGCTCAAAAGCAGAGAAGACCTTATTCTGCTTCTTCTCTGAAATCCCTATTCCTGTATCTTCTATCTTAATAATAAATTCTTGATCATAACTACAAGCAAGCTTGACCCTTCCTTTAGTAGTAAATTTAAAAGCATTACTTAAAAGATTAATAATAATCTGACTAATTCTATACCTATCTGCCCAAACCCTTTCTGGTAAAGACTCATCTATATCTAATACAAAATCTAATTCTTTCTCATTCTCATTAAGCCAAAACATATTTTTAATCTCTAATAATAATTCCTTAAAAGAAAATTCTACCTTTTCTAACTCAATCTTTCTAGCCTCTATCCTTGAAAAATCAAGAATATCATTAATAATCTCAACTAAATGCTCTCCTGAATTAACAATTGTGTTTAATTTTTCTATTTTATTATAATCTCTTTCTTCTTCTAATAATAGTTGACTAAATCCAATTATACTATTAAGAGGTGTTCTAATTTCATGGCTCATATTAGCTAAAAATTCTGATTTAGCTTGATTTGCCTCTTCTGCTCGCTGTTGAGCTAGCTTTAATTCGGTAATATTACGACCTACACCTTGAATTTCTATTATATTCCCAGATTCATCTCTAATACCATAAGATTCCCAATCTATCCAATATTCTTCATCACCACTTGCAAATTTATGCTCAAAGTTCACTCTGTAGGGTGGATTCTTTAGCTTATCTATTATTGCCATTACCTGCCTTTTTAACTCACTTTTATCTATAAAGTCAGTGAATGTGTTGCCTATTAATTCTTCTCTCTTTCTATTAAAAAATTCACAATAAGCATCATTAACATAAGTAAATCTATTACTAATATCAACTCTAACAATTAAATCGTTTTGAGTCTCTAATAAACCACGATATCTCTCCTCACTATATCTTAATCTCTCTTCAACCTCTTTAATTCTACTAATATCCCTTGATGAAACTACAATTTTTATTACTTCATCATCAACAATTACTGGAAATAAGGTAGTTAGCCAAGTTTTACTATCCTCGAAAAAATCTAAACTCTCTTCATAAGTAATCACTTCTCTTCTTTCTACACATTCCTTATAATTTACTTTAACTACCTCACCTATCTCCTTACCAAAAATATCTTCTAAGCTCTTACCCTGCAACTCTTCAGTACTTAAACCAGTTAAGTCTTCTTGGATTTTATTGACTCTTTGAAAAACGAAGTCTTGTCCATCTATAACATCCAATAAAAAAATTGCATCTTTAGTATTATTAAAGATAGTTTCATACTCTTGATTCAAACTCTTTAATTTATCCTCTAGCAATTTATTCTCTGTAATATCTTCACCAGAGCAGATTATATAATCAATCCTACCCTCTTTATTAAATTGGGGAGTCTTAGTAATTGCCAATAACCTCTTTTCTCCTTGAGCACTTATTAGCCATTCTTCTGAATATATTGCCTCTCTCTTCTCAAATAGCTCTTCATTACCTTTTATACAGATTTCTGCTTCATTTGTAGGAAGTATCTCATATAAAGATTTATAGGATATCTCCTCTTTCTTAGCTCCTATAAAATCAGCATGGGCTTGATTGACTGCTCCATATCTTTCTATATCCTGTAAATACCAAATTTGAGTATTAATGTTATCTAGTAACAGCTCTTGCTCTTCATTCCGCTCCCTTAATTGATTATGCATCAGCTTTAATTCTTTGTTCTTAGCTTTTATATCCTGTTCAACTATCTTTTTATCAGTAACATCACAAACCAGTACAATAGCCTTATCCTCATTTATAGCATTCATCCTAACTTCATAGTATCTTGTTTCATTAGGAAAGATTAGTCTGTCCTCAAAAAACTCCACTTTCTTTAATTTAAAAGCTCTATTTAAATGATACCTTATCTTCTCAACATTCTCTTTAGGAAATATTTCATCAATATTTTTTCCCACAATCTCTTCAGGAAAGTGTTCATTAGACTCATCCCTCCAAACGTCTAGATGATAACCTTCCTTATCAATACAGCTAATAATATCTGGAGTAGATAAAATAATTGACTGCAAATAATCCTGATTCTTCTTCAATTCAATCTTTAATTCCCTTCTATGTTCTACAAAAACAACTATAAACAGAAAAAGGATACAAGCTAACCCCTGAATCAATCTACCAAGATCAAAAAAGTATCCAAAGATAATTAGCCCAAATAAGATTATAGATATTTTTATACAATTATCTGCTAATCTCAATTCAACACCTCCAATTATAAATGTATCATGATAATAATTTGGTTATTATATTTAAATATTACAAAATATCCCTTTTAAAAAATAGATAGTATAGTTTAAAATATTCAAACTCAGTCATTCCTCCTCTAATATCTTAAATTATACTTTTTATTCAATAGTCCTTTATTAACTATTAGAATAGTCCTCTATAATAATTATCTAAAAATAAAAAAATTATCACTATTATATCTTTTAGCTCTTAATACCAAATTTATAAATTACTAAATCAATTATTTGCCATCCTTAAAATCAGACGTTAAAATATATAAAGAGAAGCAGTTTAAATACTTAAATTACTTTGTTTACCAGCAAAGTAACAGAGCTTATTTAATCCATGAGCAGGTAGAAGCAATTAAATCTAGAATTAATTATGTTAGTAGATTAATAATTAAGTATTAAATCAAAGCTCTAAATTAATGATTTTAATAAGCAAGAGATGAGTAAAGATGCCCATCTAATTATAAGTAGTATAATATAAAATTACATTGTTATAGCAAAGAAAATAATTAAGGGGGTATATAATGTTTAGAAAAATTGGAATTATAATTATATTAATATCTATAATTATAATCAATGCCAATCAAGTAATGGCTAATAGTATAAACTATAATACTATTACAGATATTACAGTGTCAGGAAATGAACTCATCAAAATGCAAACGATTCTACAACAGGTAACAACCAAAGTAGGAGATGAAATTTCTAATGAACAATTACGAGAAGATATGAAAGCTATCTATAATTTGGGTTACTTCACTAATATTCAGATACTTTTTAAAAATTATAAGGGTGGGATACAGATAATTTTTGAGGTAGAAGAGAACCCTGTCTTATCTAAAGTAACTATTAAAGGGAATAAGGAAATCAGTAATGATGAATTAACAGAACTTTTAACAGTTAAGAGTGGTCAAATTTTAAACTTTAATGAGCTAGATAATGATAGAGATAGTATAAACCAATATTATTATGATCAAGGTTTTGTTTTAGCTAGAGTAATTGATGTCAAGATGGAAGGAAATCAATTAAATATAATTGTTGATGAAGGTAGATTAAATGAAATTATAATCAATCCTGAAGATAATACGAAAGATTATGTAATTAGAAGGCAACTATCTATGGAAGAAGAAAAACCCTTTAATATTAATGATGTTAGAAAGGATATTTCAAAACTCCAAAGCTTGAAATATTTTGAAGAGATAAAACCTGAGTTTGAACAGGTTCCAGGTGACCCTCAAGCAATAGATGTTAAATTGAATCTAAATAAACCTATAAATGGAAGAACAGTATTTGGAATAAAAGATTCTGCAGAAGGCAGTGCTGTAGGTAATATTATGTTAGAAAAACATAATATTTTTGGTAGAGGACAGAAATTAACCTTAGATTTTGAGGGTGGAAGTGATGTTACTGATTATAATATCAATTTTTATGATCCTTGGATTTTTGAAAGCAAGACCAGCTTTAATATTAACCTATACCACCAAATGACAGAAGAAACTACTAGTAGTAATATAGGTGGTTTAGATGATATAGGTAGCAGTACTAGAGTAGAGAGAGATGTTAAAGAAAAGGGTGGAGATATTCAATTTGGTAAAGAATTAGCTGAGAATATAAGAGGATATTTAAATCTTCACTATGATAAGACCAAAGAAGGTGGTAAACCTTATGAAAATACTCGAAGTATAGCACTAACTACCATTAGAGACCTTAGAGACAATTATCTTCACCCTAAATCAGGGAGTAGACAAGAATTTAGAATTGAAAAAGCAGGTTTTAATGGGGATAATGATTTCCTTAAAAGCCATTTAGATCTAAGAAACTACTATAAAGCAGGTGAAAAAGGTAGCTGGGCTTTTAGAATGAAGTTGGGTGCTAGTGATGGAGAATTACCAAGTTATAAAAGTTATAAATTAAAGCCTGGTCTCCTTGATGGGGTTCGTGGTTATGATAGTAGCTATTATGGAGGTACAGATGGATTTAAAGGAGATTCTATCTTTCTTACTAGTATAGAGTATAGAAGAGACTTATATAAAGCAGTTAAAGGTGTTTTATTTACTGATATAGGTCGTACTTTTGAAGATAATAAATTCAGTTTAAATAACTTAAATTATTCTGTTGGAGCTGGAATTAGATTCTTTGTTCCTGTTTTGGGAGCAGAATTAGGCTTTGACTATGGTTATGCACCAGAAGGGGATTCTGGTCATAAGGATGAATTTACCTTTAAGGTTGGTACTAGTTTTTAAATTAATTTAAAAAGGAAGGCTGTTAATAATTAACAGCCTTCCTTTTTACAGTATCTAACTAATATAAATTGTACTAGAATTTCATTATCCCCAAAATATACAAAGAGGGTCTTTTTCCACTTCCTCTAGCAGAACTTCAAAGTTAGAGTTTGGCTTTACATCTTCATATCTATACCATCTTCCTGTATGCCTCCACCAATATAGAGCCCACTTATTATCATCTTGATTATATCTAAATTGAGCAATCTTATTTTTTATCCATTCATCACCTTGATAGCTTTTTCGCTCCTCAAATAAAGTTACACTATTACCTCTTATCCCATATCCTAACTTGAGCTTAGTTCTAACATGTATTGGGATACGATTCTCACAGTAATCCCCTAATAGTTTCTCTACCCTTCTTCTTATCAATTCATTTAGCCCCACTACAACCATCCTCTCAAATAGATAAATTAAGAATATAAACCAATAATATAGTTCCAGCTACTGTAATAATCATATTCTGTTTTTTTATAATCAAAATTGTAGCACAACTTCCTCCTAAAGCTGCTGTAAGCATAGAATCTGTTGAATACAATATCTCAGGAAATAAGATTGCAGCCAATGCAGAATAAGGTATATACTCTAAAAAAGAACGGACAAATTTTGATGGCTCTTTACCCCTATATAATAATAATGGAATAACCCTTGCCAAATAGGTAACTAGTCCTGTAAATATAATCATAATAATTGCTCTATTCATCATCTTCTTCCCTCAAATGTATAAAACTTCAATTATGAATAGCCTGTACTCTACCAATCTTACCACTTTCAAGGCGTACCTTAATTCCATGGGGATGAGTAGAAGAATTGGTCAGAATATCCTTAACAACACCTTCCGTTAACTTCCCTGAACGCTGGTCTTGCTTCTGTACGATTGAAACCTTCAATCCTGCTTTAATATCCTTTCGATTTTTTCCATTCATTTGATTACCTCCTTAATTTAATCATCTAAAATATCTTCTATTTTTGATAAGTCAGGAATTTTATCTAAAAATTCTAATAATACTTCTGGTCTATCAGTAATATAACCACTAGACTGAAAATAGGCTAATATTTTAAATTGCCACAATCGGTTGATAGTATAGAGAAGAACAAATAATCCTCTATGGGCAATTACAGCTGGATAAGGTATACCAATCTTAAATGCTATCTCTTCCCCTTCTAAAGATGGATTGATTATATAATAAGCACCAGAAAATAAAACAATTAATAAGAGGATACATCCTATTCTAATAACTAATTTCACAAAAATACCTCCTAAATTGAAATATTATTTTAAAATTAATTATTAACTATAGAGATATAATCAACTTTATCTTTACATATTTATAATATATCCTCTAATAAAACTAAATTTATTTCTTTGTATCAACCCTCCTCTTTAGCATAATTACTTTCATATAATCAATAATCTTTAAAATACGATTCTTCTCTTTCTCAGTTAATTCTACACCTTCTTCTTTTCTATCCTTAAGATAACCAACTCTTTCTAATCCTTTAATATCTTTTATAAATATATGTTCTTTATATAAAACTTGAGGTAACTCATGTATAAAAGGCACTGACTCCTCTTCTCCTAGTAGTAGAGAAGAACCAATAAATTCCTTAGGCTTCTGCTCTATCCCCATTATATCTAAGATAGTTGGAGCAATATCAGTTGTTGTACCTGTCTTCTCAATAATACCAGCTTTAATATCTCGATGCTTAATAAAAAGAGGAATATGCTCAGGCTGATTGATGTTTCTATCAACTACAAAGTCTTCACTAGAAGAATACTCTTTCTCATCAATTCCTGCTTCATGATCTGCATATATAATAAATAAAGTATTCTCTGCCAATCCCCTCTGTTCCAATTTATCAAAAAACATCTCCAATGACTTATCTAAAAAAGAGACCGACTGGAAATAGTCATGTACTAATGGGTTTTCAATATCGCTATACTCCTCTTTAAGCTCACTGTCAGGATAAAAGGTAAAGGGAGTATGACTGCTTACTGTAATCATATAAGCAAAAAAGGGCTTATCGGCTTGCTCCAAATAATGTAAGGATTGATTAAAGAAATCATAATCATTTATCCCTAAATAAGACTCCTTCAAATCCATGATTCTATCTTCACTTGAAAAATCTTCTCTACTATAAAATTTATCAAAACCTAGACTGGGAAAAGCCTTGTAGCGATGAAAGAACTTTTTATCATTCCCGTGAAAGGCCATTGTTTGATACCCTTTTTTCTTTAAAACCTTGACTATAGATTCAAACTTGGTCATATCATCTTCCTTAAAGGAATAATTCCTATTGATTGGATACATAGAAGTTAGAAAGGAAAAATCGGCATCAAAGCTACCATTTACATGCTGTGAATAAAAGTTTTCAGCATAAAGACTCTTATCCTTCAATTTATTTAAGAAAGGGGTCAACTCCTGATTATTATGTTTATAACCAATTACCTTCTCATCTAAGGATTCCATTTGAATTATAATTATATTACTTTTATTATCTATTAGATTCTTATCATTAATTTTATCTTCTAATTCAATAGGAAGAGTAACCTCTTTATTGACTATATTTAGATATGCCGCATAAGTAGATGTATGAAATTCATAAAAATACAGGGGAAGCAATCCATAAACATTAACAAAAGCTGCACTGCTTGTACTATATAGCTCTGATGGTCCTTCATTACCCAATAATAAATTGGTTACAAAAATTTGAGTAATCAATAATAATACTATAACTACAGTTCTTTTCCTCATCTTTCCCATAGTAAATAAACTTGCTATGCTAGATTGACCTTTATTACCTTTATCCTTAATAATTAAAATTAATAATAAGATAACATCCACAATGAAAAAAATATCCCAAGCCTTAATAATATGTCTAAAAAGAACCGTAGGTGAACCAACTCCCTCACTAGTAGTTACATCAATAAAACTTAAATAATCACCAAAATGTCTATTATACCAGAGATTAGCAACACACAAGATAGAGAATAGTATTGATATTACTAATAAGGAAACTCTACCCCTCTTCACTTTCACTAAAGGGACTAGAAAATAACCAATCAACAATATAAAGAATATATTTTTAAAAATGATTCCAGTGATAGAAGGAACATTGAAGATACGTAGCAGAACATAATTATATTTAAATAAAAATCCAACTAAAAAAGTAATAATAAAATACTTCTGTTTTTTTGTTAAATCTAACTCTTTGAAATTAAACACCCTTCTCACTCCTTTACTCTAACAAGTTAAAGAAAATTATATATAAACTGTAAAAGATACTCTTCCTGATGTATTTGCATTATATCTAACCTCTCCACTTTAATCAAACATTACTGATAATAGTTATCTTTTAATAAGGTATATAACCCTAATAACAAATGTGAATTCTACTTATTTAAAAAGTAATCAGGATATCCCTTTACTTTACTGGGCTTTTAATATATTAAATTTTAAAGTTACACCTCTATAGTATATCAAACATATGCTTTTTTCTGCAAAAGTATTAGAGTAGTATCTACAATTTATATCATATTATTATTTAGCAATCTATGTTATAATTGAAGAATAAAATTTTAATTTAAAAGGAGAAAATTATGATTACAGTTAATAATGTTAGTGTTCAATTCAGTTCAAGTAAATTATTTAGTGATGTCAACCTGAAGTTTACCCCAGGTAACTGTTATGGAATTATTGGTGCTAATGGCGCTGGTAAATCTACTTTTTTAAAAATATTAGCTGGAAAGATCGATACTACTACAGGAGAAGTAATTATTCCTCCTAAGAAGAGAATTTCAGTTTTAAAACAAGACCATTATCAATATGATGAATATCAAGTTTTAGAGACTGTTATAATGGGAAATGAAAAATTATATGAGATTATAAAAGAAAAAGATGCTATCTATGCTAAAGCAGACTTTAGTGATGAAGATGGAGTAAAGGCTTCTGAGTTGGAGGCAGAGTTTGCAGAGTTAAATGGGTGGAATGCTGAGCCAGAAGCTGCTCAACTACTTCAAGGACTTGGAATTAAGGTAGACTTACACACTTTAAAGATGAAGGAGTTAGATGGTGGAGATAAGGTAAAGGTCTTACTGGCTCAAGCTTTATTTGGTGAACCAGATATACTGTTATTGGATGAGCCTACTAATAACTTAGATATTGCTTCAGTTAATTGGCTTGAAGAATTCTTACTTAATTTCCCAAATATAGTGATTGTAGTCTCCCATGACAGACATTTCTTAAATACTGTCTGTACTCATATTGTCGATATTGACTATAAGAAAATCAAATTATATGTAGGAAATTATGACTTCTGGTATGAATCTAGTAAGTTAATGCAGCAGTTAACTAAGAAAGAGAATCAGAAGAAAGAAGCCAAGGTTAAAGAGTTACAAGAGTTTATAGCTCGCTTCTCTGCTAATAAATCAAAATCTAAGCAAGCTACCTCTCGAAGAAAGTTATTGGAAAAAATATCTATAGAAGAGATGCCTGCCTCTTCAAGAAAGTATCCTTTTGTAGGATTTAAAGCAGATAGAGAGGTTGGTAATGAGGTACTTTATGTCGAAAACCTTTCTAAGACTATCGATGGAGAGAAAGTCCTTGATAATATTACTTTCAGGATAAATAAAGAGGATAAAGTCGTCTTTTTAGGTGAAAATGAGCTTGCTATTAGCACTTTATTTGAAATATTAGCAGGAGAGCTGGAAGCTGATAGTGGTACAGTACAATGGGGTATCACTACCTCACAATCATATTTCCCTAAAGATAATTCTAAATATTTTAATGATTGTAATTTAAGTTTAATAAAGTGGTTAGCTCAATTTTCTGAGGACAAGACAGAGAACTTCTTACGCAGCTTTTTAGGAAGGATGTTATTTAGTGGAGAAGAGGCTTTAAAACCAGCCAATGTATTATCTGGAGGGGAGAAAGTCCGTTGTATGCTTTCTAAGATGATGCTCTCAGGTGCTAATGTTTTAATCCTTGATCAACCTACTAACCATTTAGACCTTGAGTCAATTACAGCATTAAATAATGGATTGATTGATTTTAAGGGTAATGTTTTATTTTCTTCTCATGATCATCAGTTTATTGAATCTATCGCTAATAGAGTGATTGAGATTAAAGGTGATGGCTTAGTGGATAAAATGATGACCTTTGATCAATATATTGAGCAGTCTAAGTAATAGAAAAAGGACTTGGAAGTTTCCAAGTCCTTTTTTTATCGCAGTAATTTCTTGTAAAGCAAACAAATTTTCAAATAAATTTATTAAAAGATTATTACGGGAAAGCTTATCAGCTTTTTCCCGTAATAGTCTTTAATCTTTTTAAATTTATTCTAATATTTAGAGATTCTTCTAGCTATAAATACCATCACACCCCAAATTCCTATTGACATAATTCAACAAATGATATATAGTGTTCTTATAAAGAAACACTATATAAATAATTGATATCTAATTTAGTAGTTAGGAGCTTTTTTTTATGGATATACAAGAATTACTTACATATTTTAATCTTACAAGGCAAGAGGCAACTATTTATATCTCACTAACTATCAATGGTGCTATGACAGGTTATGAGGTAGCTAAAGAGACAGGAATCTCACGTTCAAATGTATATACCAACTTAGCCAGTCTAGTTGAAAAGGGAGCTGCTTATCTAATCGAAGATAAAGCAAAAAAATATACCCCTGTACCTATTGATGAGTTCTGTAATAATAAGATTAGACAGATGAAAGAACTAAAAGTTAAATTGATAGAGAATATGCCTAAACGCCAAGAAGAGAATAATGGCTATATCACTGTAAAGGGCAAAATAAATATATTAGATAAGATAAAGAATATGATCAGCAAAGCTAAAGAACGTATTTATATATCTTTATCTAATGAGGTTATGGAGATAATACTGCCCTATTTAAAAGAATCTATCTCAAAAGGGCTTAAAGTTGTGATAATAAGTGAAAGACCACTTCAGCTAGAAGGTGCAGTGATTTATTATGCCAAAAGAGAAGAGTTCCAAATTAGGCTTATTGTCGATTCAACCAAGGTACTAACAGGAGAAATTATAGATGAGAATAACTCCACCTGTTTATATTCAAAGAAACAGAATTTAGTAAATTTATTTAAAGAATCACTAAAAAATGAGATCAAACTTATAGAATTAACTAATAGAAAGGATGATTAAAGTGAAAAAGCCCTTTGTAAATTTAGAACAATTAAAAGAGATAACTAAAGAGTATCCTACTCCTTTTCATCTATATGATGAGAAAGGTATTAGAGAGAATGCACGAAAGCTACATCAAGCTTTTGCTTGGAATGAAGGATTCAAAGAGTACTTTGCTGTAAAAGCTACACCAAATCCAACAATCTTAAAGATACTAAAGGAAGAGAGGTGTGGAGCAGACTGTTCTTCACTTACTGAACTGATGATGTCTGAGCAGGTTGGTTTTAGTGGAGATGATATCATGTTCTCCTCAAATGTTACACCTAAAGAGGATTTTGAGTTAGCAAGCAAACTAGATGCTATTATCAACCTTGATGATATTACACATATTGAATTTCTAGAAGAAATTGCGGGCATTCCAGAAACAATTAGCTGTCGCTATAATCCAGGAAATAACTTCAAAAGTGATAATGATATTATGGACAATCCTACTGAAGCAAAGTATGGATTTACTTATGAGCAATTAGTAGAAGGATTTAACATACTACAAGAGAAAGGTGCTAAGCACTTTGGGATTCATGCCTTTTTAGCTAGTAATACTGTAGCTAACGAATACTATCCTGCTCTTGCTAAGATACTATTTGAAACTGCTGTTAAGTTAAACAAAGAGACAGGGGCCCATATCTCCTTTATCAATCTATCTGGTGGTGTTGGTATCCCTTATCGCCCTGATGAAGAGCCAGCTGATATCTTAGCTATAGGTGAAGGAGTTCGTAAAGCCTATGAAGAGATACTTGTACCAGCTGGAATGAATGATGTAGCTATCTATACTGAATTAGGTAGATTTATGCTTGGACCTTTCGGTCATCTTGTGGCTACTGCAATTCATGAAAAGAATATCCACAAAAACTATATCGGCTTAGATGCTTGTGCAGCTAATTTAATGCGTCCTGCTATGTATGGTGCATATCACCATATCACAGTAATGGGTAAAGAGAATGAACCTCATGACCACAAGTATGATGTTACAGGTGGATTATGTGAGAATAATGATAAGTTCGCAATAGATCGTATGCTACCAAAGATTGATAAAGGTGATCTAGTAGTCATTCATGATACTGGTGCCCATGGTTTTGCAATGGGATATAACTATAATGGTAAACTACGCTCTGCAGAAGTTCTTCTAAAAGAAGATGGGACAACTGAATTAATACGTAGAGCAGAAACACCTGCTGATTATTTCGCAACATTAGATATATAATAGTCCCTTAAAGCAAATCGCAAAATAAATAAGACATATAAAAAGACCAACAATTTTGTTGGTCTTTTTATATGTCTTAAATTCTAATGTTTAAAATGTCTTCTACCTGTAAATACCATCGCAATTCCATGCTTATTACAAGCTTCAATTACCTTTTCATCTCTAATAGAACCACCTGGTTGAATTACAGCTTTGATTCCCTTCTTAGCAGCTTCTTCGATAGCATCTGGGAATGGGAAGAAGGCATCTGAGGCTACTACTCCACCCTCTTGGCGTCCGTCAGCCTTCATTCCAGCGATAATCATAGAGTCAACACGACTCATCTGTCCAGCACCGACACCTACTACCATCTCGTCCTTTGCCATGACAATTGCATTAGATTTAACATGCTTTACTACCTTCCAAGCAAATAATAGGTCTTTCATCTGCTCTTTAGTTGGCTTAGTCTCTGTAACTACTTTTAACTCACTCTCATCTAGCTCTACTACATCTCTATCTTGAACTAACATTCCACCAGTTACCTTCTTCATATCATAACCAGCATTCTCACGATTGATAAATAAGTCACCAGTCTCTAAGATTCGTACATTCTTCCATCTAGCTTTAAGAACCTCTAAAGCTTCATCAGTATAACCAGGAGCAATTACAACTTCTACAAACTTTCCTTCTCCTGCAATCCCTTTAGCTACATCTTCTGTTACCTCACGATTAAGGGCTACGATACTACCATAAGCAGATAATGGGTCTCCTGCATAACCTTTTTCATAAGCTTCTAATAAAGTATCTCCAACTCCCATCCCACAAGGATTAGCATGCTTGATTACTGCTACAGCAGGCTTATCAGTAAACTCTTTTACTAGCTCCAAAGCACCATTGGTATCATTGATATTGTTAAAGGATAACTCCTTACCATGATGCTGCTTAGCTGTAGTAATTGAAGGCTCAGTAAGGTCTTTCTCTTTATAGAAAGCAGCCTTTTGATGAGGATTCTCTCCATATCTTAAATCAGCAATCTTTTCATATCTATCTAGCATAACCTCTGGTAAGCCTTCGGCATCTTTTAATTGCTTAGCCAAATAGTCTTGAATTAAATGGTCATACTGTGCTGTATGGTGGAAGGCCTTATAGGACAGTTCCATCTTCTTATAAACAGATAAAGCAACTTCATTAGCTTCTAATTCTTCTAAGATTCCAGTATAATCACTTGGATCAACAACTACTGCTACATCATTGAAGTTCTTAGCAGCAGAACGAATCATAGTAGGTCCACCAATATCGATATTCTCGATAGCTTCCTCTAAAGTAACACCTTCCTTAGCGATAGTCTCAGCAAAAGGATATAGATTACAGACAATCAAATCAATCGGCTTAATCCCTTCAGCTTTAATCTGATTCATATGCTCTTCATTATCTCTGACTGCTAAGATACCACCATGTACCGCAGGATGTAAAGTCTTCACCCTACCATCCATCATCTCTGGAAAGTTAGTCACCTCACTAATTCCTATTACAGGTAACCCCTCTTCCTTTAACTTTCTAGCAGTTCCACCAGTAGAGATTAAAGTGACACCTAACTTATGTAGCCCTTTAGCAAACTCGACAAGCCCCTCTTTGTTAGAAACACTCAATAACGCTTGATGAATTTTAGCCATTACTTCTCACTCCCTTTTTAGTTTACAGTGTAAAGTTGACAATTTACAGTTAAAAGAAAACATATAATTCAAATTACTCTTATTTTGCCGAACTCCTTAACATAATCTAAAGTTATTAAATATCAATATATTTATTTCTTCACTTTATCAATTTATTCCTTTAATACACTAAAATTATTCTTACTTCCTAATTTTTACCTTTCCGTTCTTAACTTCTACTCTACCTTCACTAAATAACTTAATCGCTTCTGGATAGATTCGATGCTCTTCTACTAAAATTCTTTGAGATAATGTCTCTTCTGTATCATCATCCTTCACAGGTACCGCTGCCTGTAGAATAATTGGACCTGTATCCATCCCTTCATCAGCAAAATGAACGGTACAACCAGCTACCTTAACACCATAATCTAAGGCTTGCTTTTGAGCATGTAAGCCTGTAAATGATGGTAGTAAAGAAGGATGGATATTCATCACTCTATTCCTATATTGTTTCACAAAATACGGACTCAATATTCTCATAAATCCTGCCATTACTACTAACTCTACTCCATACTCTTCTAAGACATCTATCATTGCCTGTTCAAAATTCTCTTTGTTCTTATAAGCTTTAGGATTAACGTATTTATTAGCAATATCATACTTCTCTGCTCTATCTAAAGCCTTAGCCCCTTCTTTATCACTAATAACTACTTTAATTTCAGCCCTTAATTCTCCTGCTTTTATACTATCTATAATTGATTGTAAGTTACTTCCCCGTCCCGAAGCCAATACTCCAATCTTTAACATCTGCTCCACCTCAATCTTTCCAGTGTACAGTTTAGAGTTTACAGCTAACAGTAAAAACTTTAGTTCCTAACTGTTAACTATTAACCGCCAACTGTCAATCAATCTCTACTACCTTATTTCCTTCTTGTACCTCACCGATTAAATAAGCCTTCTCACCTAACTCATTTGCCTCTTTGATTACAGCCTCTGCTTCTTGCGCAGGAACTACCAAGACCATACCGATTCCCATATTGAAGGTACGACACATCTCTCTATCTTCTATCTCACCAAGTTTTTGCATGATATTAAATATCTCTGGTACATCCCAACTATCTCTATCTAAAACAACCTTAGTATTATCAGGTAAGACTCTAGGGATATTCTCGATTAATCCACCACCAGTTATATGAGCAATACCTCTAATTTGATACTTGCTAATTAACTCTAGAACTGGTTTAACATAGATTCTAGTAGGTTTTAATAACTCCTCACCTAAGGTCCCCTCTAAGCCTTCTAGCTTACTATCAACATTAAAGTTTTCTATCTCAAAAAAGAGCTTACGTACTAAAGAATAACCGTTACTGTGAATACCATTAGAAGCCAATCCAATTACTTTATCTCCAGCTTTAATATTCTCACCTGTGATAACCTTAGGCTTATCAACGATACCTACTACAAAACCACCTGCATCATATTCTCCGTCACTATAAAAGTCTGGCATCTCAGCAGTCTCTCCACCGATTAGAGCTGCACCTGACTGTTTACATCCTTCTGCAATTCCCTTAACAATATCCTCAACCTTATCAGGATCTAATTTACCAGTAGCCAAATAGTCTAAAAAGAATAAAGGTTTTGCCCCTTGAGCCAAGATATCATTGACACACATAGCTACCAAATCTATTCCTACAGTATCATGCTTATCCATCATAAATGCCAATTTCAACTTAGTACCTACACCATCGGTTCCTGATACTAAAACTGGCTCCTCATAACCACTTAAATTTGGTGCAAATAAACCACCAAATCCCCCTAAATCAGTCAATACCTCTGGTCCAAAGGTAGCCTTAACATGCTTACCCATCTTACTTACTGCAGCATCTCCAGCTTCTATATCTACTCCAGCATCTTTATAAGATAATCCCATCTTATCACCCCGTTTTATCAGTTTATAATGTACAGTATACAATTGACAATTTACAGTTAAGTTCAAACCTATTTAAAATCTTATAATCTAATACCTTAATCTTTTATTTTTTAACTCTTTTAACTGTAAACTGTACATTGTCCCTACGAGTTTAAAGAGCAAAACTCTTCGTGCAAACCACTGTCAACTTTATTCTTCCAATGCATACTTATCTGTCCCTCTACCAATTGGATAATCACCATTAAAACAAGCTGTACAATACTCAAAGTCTTCAGCCTTGATTGAGTTTAATAATCCTTCTATACTCAAATAAGTTAAGGAATCTGCTCCGATATAATTAGCAATCTCCTCAATACTATTATGAGCAGCAATCAGCTCTTGGCGTCTAGAGGTATCTAATCCGTAATAACAAGACTCAATTACAGGAGGGGATGAGATTGCAAAGTGAATTTCACTTGCTCCTGCTTCTCTCATCATTCTGATAATCTGCTTACTAGTAGTACCTCTAACTATAGAATCATCTATTAGGACAACTCTCTTTCCTTCAACAATCTCCCTAATAGGATTAAGTTTAACCCTAACCTTTAAATCCCTAATCTCTTGGGTAGGTTGAATGAAGGTTCTTCCTACATATCTATTTCTTAATATACCTTTTTCATAAGAAATTCCTGACTCTTCAGCAAAACCAATTGCTGCTGAAATACCTGAGCTTGGTACAGGAACTACAATATCAGCCTCTACATCCATCTCTCTTGCCAACTGACGACCCATCTCTTTACGAGCTAAATGAACATTCTGCCCACCAATTACACTATCAGGGCGAGCAAAGTAGATAAATTCAAAGATACAGAATCTAGATGGTCTCTCTTCACTATAAAAACGACTAGTAACTCCATCCTTATTGATAATTATCATTTCACCAGGTTTAATATCACGAACTAGCTTAGCTCCGATAATATCAAAGGCACAGGTCTCTGAAGCTACTACATAGGCATCTCCCAATTTACCCAGTGATAATGGTCTAAAACCATGAGGATCTCGAGCAGCAACTAAAGTATCTTTGGTCATAGCAACCAGACTATAGGCCCCTTTAACCTGTTGTAAGCTATGCATCAATGCTTCATTAATATCATCTTTAAAGGAACGAGCCACTAAATGAGCAATAACCTCTGTATCTAAAGTGGAGTGGAAGATAGAGCCTTGCTTCTCTAAGTTCAATCTAATCTCTGAGCTATTAACTAGATTTCCATTATGAGCAATAGCTAAGTCCCCTTTAATTGAATTAGTCAATAGAGGTTGCGCATTTACTAATAAGCTTGACCCTGTAGTAGAATATCGTACATGACCAATAGCTATCTCTCCTGATAATCCAGCTAAAATCTCTTCATCAAAGATATTATTAACTAAACCCATTCCCTTATGAATCTTAAACTTTCCTTTATGATTAACAGAAATACCTGCACTCTCTTGTCCACGATGTTGAAGGGCATGTAACCCTAAATAAGATAATGTAGCTACATCATTACTCCCATTAGGATCGTAGATTCCAAATACCCCGCATTCTTCCTCCATCTTATCTATTTGCATTCCTTGTTGGAGCGGATACTCTTTTTCCATCCTCTTCATCTCCTTAATTTAAAGGTAAATTATATAATTATTAATATAATTAAGCTTCTAATCTTCTTAAAATCTCTTGGTAAGCCCCTTCTACTTCTCCTAAATCTCTACGGAATCGGTCCTTGTCCAATTTCTTCTTAGTCTTACTATCCCAGAAACGACAAGTATCAGGAGAGATTTCATCACCTAAATAAACTTGTCCATCCGCACCTTTACCGAACTCTAATTTAAAGTCAACCAAATCTATACCCTTATCTGCTAAGAACTCTACTAATATTTCATTAATCTTAAAAGCTAAATCCTTAATCATATCTAACTCTTCTTTTGTAGCCAATTCCTCTGCATAGATGTGATACTCATTAATCATTGGGTCTCCCAATTCATCACTCTTATAATAGAACTCCAAAACTGGTTTCTTAAGCTCTGTTCCCTCTTCTAATCCTAACCTCTTAGCTATACTTCCAGCAGCAATATTTCTCATTACTACCTCAACTAAGATAATATCTAACTTCTTAGTTAAAACATCAGTTTCGTTAAGTTGTTCTACTAAATGAGTTGGAATACCTTTCTCCTCTAATAATTCAAAGAAGATAGTAGAAATCTTAGCATTTAACTTACCCTTTTCACTAATCTGACCCTTCTTTTCACCATTAAAAGCCGTTGCATCATCTTTATATTCAACTATCACCTTATCAGTGTCTTCTGTACTATAAATCTTCTTAGCCTTTCCTTCATAAAGCATCTCTAATTTTTCCATCAAATACACTCTCCCGAACTTTTGATTTTAAATACTATTTATTAGTTTAAATTCATATCTAACTTTTTATTAGTCTAAATCTATATTTAACTTTGAACTCCAGTAGTCTACTACTTTTACTACCTTCTCTGAAGCAATACCAGTATACTTTTCTGGATTGATTAGTAGCTCCACCTGCTTATCAGTTAACTTCTCCCAATAAGGCTTTAACTCATCACTTTTTTGAATTAAATCTCTTAAGGTCTCACCTGTTTGTTGAGATTCTAAAGTCAATTTACGTACCACTTCATGAGCATCAGGATGACCATAAGAAGCCAATAAGATATAAAGTGGCTCTGCTACTATCATCTCTTTATTCATTTCGAAGTTTTTCTTGATATTTTTATGATCTACTACTAACTTCTCACATACTCTGATTAAACGGTTAACTGAGGACAATAGACCTACTATAATTTCAGGTATAAATCTACTAGAAGCCGAATTAGTTAAATCCCTTTGATGTTCAGACAACTGATCTTGATAAACTGTTACCATGTGTGGCATAAAGGCTTTCCACATACTCTTAACATTCTCATAATTGATAGGGTTTCTTTTGTGTGGCATAGTTGAAGAACCAACCTGATCTTTACCGAAATGTTCACCAACCTCACCGATCTCTGAACGTTGTAAATGACGCATATCATCACTAAAACTTGCTAATACTCCAAAACAAGCTATTAAAGAATGGACAAAATCTGTGATATACTCTGGTTCTACAATTTGAGTAGAATGAGTACTTGCTTCTAATCCCAACTCTGCTAAAACATCAGCTTCGAACTCTTCAGGGTTGTCAAAGAATAAATGACTAGCATTATAAGCACCTACCGCTCCAGATATCTTTCCTCTTAAATTCTTTGCACTCTCTTCTACTGACTGAATCTTATTACCAAAACGACTCACATACTCCGCTACTGCAAATCCAAAGGTAACAGGTACCGCATGCTGCCCATGGGTTCTACCAACTTGAACTGTATCCTTCTCTCTTAAAGCAATCTCCATTAAGACCTTCTCTAGCTTCTTTAAGGTAGGTACGATTAGTTTTTCAGCAGTCTCCTTATATCTTAAAGAGTTAGCTGTATCTACTATATCAAAAGAGGTAGTTGTAAAATGAATATAAGGTTTAGCTGCTTCACTAACTCTTTTTTGAATACAGTTTACTAAAGCTCTAATATTATGGCGAGTCTTCTTCTCTTCTGCATAAACTTCCTCTGGACTAAGCTCAATTATAGCCTGCTCTACTTCTTTAACTACTTCATCAGAGCAGATTCCATTTTTAGCCAAAGCTTTTACTAAAGCTAACTCCACTTCTGATTGGTATCTTATCTTTGCTCTCTCTGATAAATATCTGCTATACTCTTCAAATTCCTCACTTCTCATTGAATAACGGTGGTCTAAAGGGCTAATATTATCAAAAATACTACGACTTATCATCTTATCCCTCCTATATAATTCACTCTTTAATTTTTTATATAAAAAAACCTAATTATTCCTCTACTACTTTTTAGAAGGTATAATTAGGCATAAAGTTCCCTAAGTAAACTTCCCCAAGTAGTCAGACAGTTTACGGCTGTCTGGTAGAAACGTGTAGGCCCTATCCCTACATATATACTGAGCAAGAATATTCGTTTTTAACTTCTCTATGATTCTATAATAACATATCAAAACTATTATATCAACAAAATAACGAATGATTTAATATCTATATGTTTTAATATTCGTTATGTTTATTATTTTCTTTATCCTCTAAATACTTCTCAGCACCTAAATTCTCTAATTTAGTAGCTACACCTTCAACCATCTCTCTCATATTAGTCTTATATTCTTTATATTTATTTCTCAATTTTTTATCTACTCCACCTAAGATTTGAACAGCCAATAGACCTGCATTTTTAGCACCATTAATTGCTACAGTAGCTACAGGAACACCCCCTGGCATCTGAACGATTGAATACAATGAATCAACTCCACTTAAGGTCGATGTCTTGACTGGAACTCCTATTACTGGAAGGCTAGTAATAGATGCTACCATCCCTGGTAAATGAGCTGCCCCTCCTGCTCCAGCAATAATAACCTCTAAACCTTTCTGCTCTGCCTTTTGAGCATAATCATATAAACGCTGTGGAGTACGGTGAGCCGATACAACTGTAATTTCATGAGGCACTTCAAACTCTTCCATAATCTTTACAGCCTCTTTCATTACTGGTAAATCAGAATCACTTCCCATGATAATACCAACAAGTGGTTTCATAGACTTAATCCTCTCCTATCTCTAGATTAGTATAATTTTTTATCAATCTTAATAGATTTAGTCCTTACAAAAGGTCGAGTCTGAACTCGGCCTTTTTAGCCATTACTAGTCACTACTTCCAACAATCTTAATTAACTTACTTGCTTCTTCTGCCTTTTTTACTGCTTCTTCTAAACTATCACCTGTAACTGTAAAATGCCCCATCTTCCTTTTAGGCTTAGATATCTCTTTACCGTAAATATGAAATTTAAGAGCAGATTCTCTAGAAGCCTCTATCATTCCCTCTACAATAGCTTTTCCTTGCTGTCCTTCTCCTAAAATATTTCTCATTACTGCTGGTCTTAATAAAGTTGTTTCTCCAAGAGGTAAACCAGTAATTGCTCTGATATGTTGCTCAAATTGGGAAGTAACAGCCCCTTCAATAGTATAATGTCCAGAGTTATGAGGTCTTGGTGCTATCTCATTGATCAATAACTCTTCATCTTCTGTCACAAACATCTCAATACAGAAGATACCTACACCTTCAAAGACTTCCATTACTTGATGGGCTAAGCTAATAGCATCTTCTTTAAGAACATCTGAAATCTCTGCTGGTACTCTTGTTTCAATTAAAATACTATCTTGGTGATCATTCTCAGCAACAGGATAAACAGCAATCTCTCCATTAATTCCTCGACAAGCCAAAATAGAAATCTCTTTAGTAAAGGGTACAAAGCGTTCTATCATTAATGGTAAGCTTCCTGCTCCTAGGCTTTGATAAGCATGCTCTATCATATCTTGATTCTTAATTATTGAATTACCCTTACCATCATAGCCACCGGTACAACTCTTTAGCATCATCGGATAAGCAAATTTCTCTCCTGCATTTCCAATATCCTCTATACTTGAAACAGATATAAAATCTGGAACTGGTATATTATTTGATAACAATACTTTTTTCTGCTGATATTTGTTCTGAATTATCTCCAAACTTTTAACCGTAGGGTATATTCTGTAGCCCTCTTCTTCAAGCTTCTTTAACACATCTACACCAATATGTTCAAATTCATAAGTTATAACATCAGATTTATCAGCCAGCTCTCTAATAGCCTGTTCATCATCAAAATCAGCAACGATATGTTCATCAGCTATACTATGAGCAGGACAGTTAGGTGTAGGATCTAAAATTATAATATAAAAGTTCATCTTCTTGGCTTCTAAAATCATCATCTTCCCCAATTGTCCACCGCCAATAATCCCTATCTTCTGCTTAGTTGGATCTTTAAACACTTTAACACCTCACTTTATATATAGTAACAAGTGACAGGTAACGGGTGCCGAGTAAAAGACTTAATAATAGTCATTATTAGTAACTCGTCCCTTTTTACTCTTTACCCGTCACCATTATTTAACTGCTTTAGCTCCAATATCCTTTCTATAATGGGCATCAGCAAAATCTATCTTCTTAACCCCTTCATAAGCTCTATCAATAGTGGCTTGGTATCCATTACCTAAGGCAGTTACTCCTAATACCCGTCCGCCTGCCGTTACTAGCTTATCATCTTTAAAGTCTGTCCCTGCTTGAAAGACTATAATATCTTCAGCTTCAGCTTCCTCTATACCACTAATCTCTTTTCCTTTTTCATAGGCAACTGGATACCCACCAGAAGCCATAATTACACATACACTTGTCTGATTTAACCACTCAATATCAACAGCTTCCAATCTATCTTCGATTATTGCTTCTATAATATCTACTAAATCATTCTTTAATAAAGGTAATACTACCTCTGCCTCTGGATCACCAAAACGAACATTATACTCTATAACCTTAGCTTCTCCATCTACAATCATCAATCCACTATAGAGAACTCCTTTAAAAATAATTCCTTCCTTCTTCAAACCTTCAATAGTTGGTACTAGAATCTCTTCATAAACCTTTGCCATTAGCTCTTCTGTAGCTATAGGTGCTGGAGCATATGCACCCATTCCACCAGTATTAGGGCCTTTATCTCCATCATAAGCAGGCTTATGATCTTGAGATGGAATCATTGGAACGATAGTTTGTCCATCAGTAAAAGCTAACACCGTTGCTTCTTCTCCTTCTAAGAATTCTTCAACTACAATTCTCTCTCCCGCATTCCCAAACTTTTCATTAACCATAATCTCCTCTACAGCTGCAACAGCTTCTTCTACAGTTTGAGCAACAATTACCCCTTTACCTGCTGCTAACCCTTCAGCCTTAACTACAATAGGAGCTCCTTCTCTTTTAATATAACCAATTGCTTTCTTTGCATCAGCAAAACTTTCATACTTTGCTGTAGGGATATTATATCTTTTCATGAAATCTTTAGAAAAGACTTTACTACCTTCTAATTGAGCAGCAGCTTGATTAGGTCCAAATACTTTTAATCCTTCTCCCTCAAAAGCATCAACAACTCCTGCTACCAAAGGAGCTTCTGGTCCTACTACTGTCAAATCAACCTTTTCTTCTTTACAAAACTTGATTAGTTTATCAATATCAGTTGCCTCTATCTCTATATTCTTAGCTAAATTTGCTGTTCCAGCATTTCCTGGAGCTACATATATCTTCTCTACTCTTTCACTCTGTTTCAACTTCCAAACTAAAGCATGTTCACGACCGCCATTACCTACAACTAATATCTTCATCTAATCCCTCCATATTTATATAAATTTATAGTTTCATGTGAAACATTTATATTCTTTTATCATCTTCTACATATAAAAAAGCCCAGACAGGGAACCTCTACTAACTAAGAGTAGAACCTCCCCGCCTGGGCTTTTATCCCTTCGGTGTAATAACTATAGCATCTGTACCGCTTGGACCAGCCACAAATACAGTTTACAGTTTATAATTTACAATCTACAGTTAAGTTCAAAATCATTGAATCTCTAAAAGATTGATTTTAATATCTTAACTATACCCTGTACACTGTCCTAGTGCGGAACCCTAGGTACACTTCCCTCATAGTCAGGTAGTTTACGGCTACCTGGTAGATACTTGTAAGCCCTATTCTTACATTTATATGAGGCATATTCGACTATTCTAGTCATATAATAACAAACTAAAAGGCCTTAGTCAATAAAAATCCGAATAATTAAAGAGAAGATAAGAATAAAATTCACTTATGTATCAATATATCCTTACAAATAAAGAGTTATCACTAAATTTAGTGATAACTCTTTATTTGTTGTTACTTATGCTTAGATAGTATTAATTCTCTATATAACTTTTCATAAGAATATAATAAATCCACAATTAAATATTTTCTATAAATTTCAAAGTTTTATCTTCAAATTTATATATTTCATCTGCATAATCACATAAATCTTTATCATGAGTAGCAATAAAAACCACTTTATTTTCTTTAACAGTATAATCTTTTATTAATTTAATAAGTTGAATTTTATTATCGCTATCTAGTGCAGAAGTAGGTTCATCTAATAATAATATATTACATTTTGATAATAACAGTTGCACTATAGCAAATCTTTGTCTTTGTCCAAAAGATAATTCATTCGGAAAATTATTTCTTAAATCCCATATCCCCAAATACCTACAAAAAGATTTAATATAATCAATATTTTCACTTTCTAAATTTAAATTCTCCAAACAAGTCATCCAATCAACTAAAGGGTAATTTTGAAATAATATAGAACACTCTGAAGACCTATATCTTATAAGATCATTTTCATTTAAATCATTACTCAAATTAAAGTTATTTATTTGAATATTGCCACTTGTACAAAAAATTAAACCATTTAATAAGTGTAATAAAGTACTTTTTCCTGAACCAGAATTGCCTAATAAAAATATTAATCTTGGGCTACTATTAATATCTAAGTTTATATTATGGAAAATTTCATCAGCATTTCTTTTCTCGCGTTTAAATTTAACATTCTCTAATTTTATTTTCATCTTATTCACCTATTATTTCTTTCAGTATATTATTTATATTTAGATTTTTTACAATAACTAAAATAGAGATTATTATTAAAGAAAATATTATAGGTAAAGTTAATAAAAATTCTCTACTTCCAATAGAAGCTAAGAAAACTCCTTTTTTGAAAACAACTATTTTAATTAAATATAAAATAATTTGTGAGAAACAAACGCCTAATAACCACCCTATAATCATTAACATACTTATTTCTTTTATAGTATAAAGAATTATTCTACTTAACTTTATCCCTTTAGAATAAAATAACGCGAATTCTTTTGCTCTATTCTTTAAAAATAAAAATACAAATAATATAATAATTAATATTAAAGAAACAGTCAATATAACAATTATTATTAGGATTAACTTATTTAAATTTCTATATTTTTCTCTATATCTCTTAATAAAACTTGTTTTCGTCTCTAACTTTATATTAAAATTGCTCTTATTAATAATATATCGGTTCATTTCCTTTAGCTTTCCTTTAACAGGAAAAGCAATATAGGAAAATGGTTGAGGACTTCTTCTTTGCCAATACTCAAAAGAAATTAATCCTACAGAAATTTTTCCATCAATAATTCCACTTATTTTGAATCTTCCCCATAAAAATTCATCTTCATCAATAGCTTTACCTATATAATCACCAATTTTTAAATTTCTTGCTTCAACTATATCTTTACTTAAAGCAATTTCTCTTGAACCTTTCTTTGGGAATTCTCCTTCTAATAATTCAGCATGAAAAAAACTTATAAAATCTTCTATATCCTCTATTTTTAAAGCAAATACAGGACGATATTCAGAATTTAAAATACCTGGCATTTTAATTATAGTATCATTGAAAGGTATATACCTTTCAATGATACTATAATTCTCTAACTTATCTAATATACTTGACGATAATATATTTGCTTTTGGTTGAATTATTGAAAAATTATCTAAAAGATTCCCCCATGCTCTAAGCTCTGATTCTGAAATATATCTAGTTAAACTCGAAACTAGAACAATCAAAGATATGACAATACAAATTAAACTAACTATAAAATAAGAACTAATCTTATTTCTTCTAATAGCCAATAGAAAAGATGGGAGCTTCAAATTCAACACTCCTTAAAACGGTAAATTTTGTATAATTTTATCTTGAGCTAAATTAATTGCTTCAATAAGAGCGGGTGCTTTTCCTAAAGTAGTTGCTGTTGTTTTTATCCCATCACTTGATGCTTCCCAAAGTGTCTTCCCAGAATCAACCCCTAGCATCGTATATCTAACAGTAACTCGTGTTTCTCCGCTGTTATTACCCCATCTACCATCTACTTGGTACATGTTAACAATTTCACCTTGAATTATTGCATCTACTCCCAGTGCATCACCTATTCTAAACAAAATTTCACCATTAGGAAATCCACTTATACTATAATCTTCTAAGAAATCTGCCCAATCATCTGCTAACTTTTGTTGGTTTAAAATTTCAAGAGCTTTTTGGGCACTAACTATTTCAATTGAAGGGTTCTTGGAATTAATCCCTTGCATTATTTTTCTATTTATCTGCATACTTTCACTTGGAGCTAATCTAGTATTTCTGATTGGAAAAACAGCTACCTTAGTAATTTTATTTTTATTAAATGATGGATCAGAATAAGTATTAATTGTTGCACTTTGACACCCCATAACCAATAATAATAATAATACATAACCTAATAGTATAATTTGTTTTCTATTCATCTTTTTCCTCCTAATTAATAATTTTATTTCTCACACAGATTAAACTTAATCTTCCCTCCTTTTTATAATTTTTATTAAGAAATATATTTAATAAAAAGTTTAACACATAATATACTTATACACTTATAATAATTTCACCTTCTTTTATTTCACAAAATATCAAATTAATCTATGTATTAATTAAAAATGTTTTTTTATGTAATAAATTATATAAATATAATACCAAAATTTTGTATCAAAATCAATTAAACCATTTTTTAAACTAATGTAAACTATATTTAACCGTAAACTTAAAAATGTTAGAAAATCAACAGTGAGTTATTAAATACAAAAATATCCTTTTTAGTATAATCCCTTTATAGTAAACACATTAAAAAAGTACCGTATAATTAGTGACAACTATTAAGTTGAACCAAAGTTAAAATAAGGTAAGTTATGTAAACTAATAAATTAAAAGAACAGCTGAATTATCAGCTGTCCTTTTATAATAATATTTTTGATTATTTTCTACACAATCCCTTGATCCATCATAGAATTAGCAACCTTTAAGAAACCTGCAATATTAGCCCCTGCTACTAAATCTCCTTCCCTACCATACTCTTTAGCAGTTTCACTTACAACTTTGTAGATGTTAATCATAATATTCTTTAATTGTTTGTCAACTTCTTTAAAGCTTCAAGAATCCCACATAGCATTTTGGCTCATTTCAAGAGCTGAAGTAGCAACACCCCCAGCATTAGCTGCTTTTGCTGGAATGAATCCTACTTTACTAGTTTTGAAAATTTCAATACCTTCTGGATTACATGGCATATTAGCACCTTCACCCACAACTATAATACCATTCTCTACAAGTACTTTAGCAGCTTTTTCATCTAATTCATTTTGAGTAGCACATGGTAATGCAATATCACAATCTATTGTTCAGATTGCAGAACTATCTGCAACAAATTCAGCCGCAGGATACTCTTTAACATATTCTTTAATCCTACCGCTTTCTACCTCTTTAATCCTTTTGACTGTATCAAGTTTAATCCTTTTGACTGTATCAAGTTTAATCCTTTTGACTGTATCAAGTTTAATCCCTTCTGGATCATATATATATCCACCAGAATCACTAACAGCTACTACCTTTCCACCTAATTGCTGTACCTTTTCAATTGCATAAATGGCTACATTACCAGAACCAGAGACTACAACTGTCTTACCTTCAAAAGTCTCCCCTTTATCTCTTAGCATCTCTTCTACTATATAAACCAATCAATATCCAGTAGCTTCTATTCTACCAAGACTTCCTCCCCAGTTTAAACCTTTTCCTGTCAAAACCCCTGCATCAAAAGAATTCTTAATTCTCTTATATTATCCAAACATATAGCCAATTTCACGACCACCAACACCAATATCTCCAGCAGGGACATCAGTACTTGGTCCAATATAGCGATAAAGCTCTGTCATAAAGCTTTGACAGAATCTCATAACTTCACCATCAGATTTACCTTTAGGGTCAAAGTCACTACTACCTTTTCCCCCACCAATTGGACGACCAGTTAAGGCATTTTTAAAGATTTGTTCAAACCCTAAGAACTTAATAATCCCAGTATATACTGATGGATGAAACCTTAACCCACCTTTATAGGGTCCAATAGCACTATTAAATTCAATCCTAAAGCCACAGTTAACCTGTACATTCCCACTATCATCTACCCACGGTACTCTAAATATAATCTGCCTTTCTGGCTCAACAATCCTCTCTAAAATACCAGCTTCTTTATATGCAGGGTGCTTCTTCAAAACTACCTCTAAAGATTCTAAAACCTCTTTTACAGCTTGATGAAATTCTGGTTCATTTGGATTTCTTTCTATTACTTTCTCTAGTACTTTAGAGATATATTCCATATTCCCCTCCTAATCTTCAGTCTTAAAAAATGGCATAACTATTAAACAGACTTAATTTTATTCTACTTTGATTTATATTATATAAAGAGGATAAAAATTCACTATTTATAATATGAATTTATAGTTATTTACTTTTAATTTATTTATAACTTAATTAATATATGATGTAGTTTAGTATTGAGCATAATACAATAAATAATATTAAAGGTAGACCATTTGGTCTACCTTTAATATTATTTAGATTCTTCTAATTCTTTTACCTTCTTTAAAATCAACTCTCCCTTAACCTTAATAACCTCTTTTATTTGTTTTTTAACTGCTTGTTCTAAATCCTCTACTGCTTTATTCAGTTCCTTAACTTTATTCTTCATCTTCTTATCATTTTCAAAGTTAAACTCTATCTGTGGTAATATCTCTTTAATTTTATCTATATCTTCTACTTGTTTAGAGGTATTCTCTTTAGTATCTATTAGAAAACTAAGATACATTATATCCCTTGTATATGCTTCTACTTTCTTTAATAGAGTTTTTATTTTTGAATTATAATTACTATATAAATCAGCTATCTCTAGATTAAATTGATTTATCTTCAATAAAGTAGCAAGTAATTTTTCATCATTGGATATCTCTGTTAGATCATTCAATTCTTTTTCTATAGAGTTTATCTTCTGCTTATCTATCATCTCTTTACTTTCATAACTATTCCAACTTTGGTGTAAACTTTTAACTTCTTCATTAACTTTCTTCCAACTTTTCGTTAAAGCATCCTCTAATTTCTTCATCTTCTTTTCATTGTTATTAGATTCTTGCTTCTTAGTAGATTTATCATTTTCAGAACTTTTATTCTCTGCTTTCTTCTTCTCTTCTTGTACCTTCTCATAATCTTTTTCTAATTTAGTTATAATCTTTTCAACACTCATACTAATATCTATCAAAGAGTTTGGAGGATAATTTTCATTAACTTTACTTTCTTGCTTTTCTTCTTGCTTTCCACTACATCCAACCAATTGAATGAGAACTAAGCTTATAATTAGACATAATAAAACTCTTTTAACCTTCATTCTTGCCACTCCTAATCAACTATTTTCTTTTAGTATAATACTAATGCCAATTTAATATTCAAGATAGATAAGATAGTAATGAGTAACCAATAACAAAAAAGAGTCAGGCAGCTAAATAAGCTGCCTGACTAATAAAAATAGATCTATTTAATTACAGTATTGATTCCTTTTTGAATAAATATCTCTTTGAACTCTTCCATCTTCTCCTTACTAGGAGGTTTAACGTCTTTTAACTGATAATCTAACCCAATTGTCTCCCACTTATGAACTCCTAATTCATGATAAGCTATTAACTCAACTTTCTCTAAATTATCTAAAGGTGCTAATAATTCAGTTAACCTCTCTATATACTCTACCTTATCATTGATTCCAGGTACAACTACATGCCTAACCCAAAAACTTTTACCTTTCTCTTCTAATAAATTCAAAATCTCTAAAATCTTTTGATTGCTAACCCCTGTCAACTCTTGATGTTCAATATCATCTATATGCTTAATATCTAATAAGACTAAATCAATATAAGGTAATAGTGATTCAAATTTATCTTTATCTATATATCCAGAAGTATCTAGTGCAGTGTGAAGTTCTTCTTCTTTACATCTCTTTAATAGTTCTAATACAAAATCTATTTGTAAAGTGGGCTCACCACCTGAGATGGTCACCCCTCCCTTAGACCTACTAATAAAAGGTTTACACCTTAATATCTTACTCATTAACTCCTCTACCTCTATCTCTTGACCATCAGTCATACACCAAGTATCTGGATTGTGACAATATTTACATCTAAGAGGGCATCCTTGAGTAAAGACAACATACCTAATTCCAGGTCCATCTTGAGTACCTAAACTTTCAACTGAATGAATCCAACCTTTTGCCATTATAATCCCCCACTTTCTATTTCGCCTTTAAATTTGGAATATAAAACTATCCATAATATTACTATCTCCTAAAACTTAGATAAAATATTAATAAAACAAAATACATATAAAAGAAATTAGGAGATGAATAATTCATCCCCTAATTCTTTAATCAAATCTATTCAATTACATACTCTTATGGAAAGTTCTTGCGATTACTTCCTGTTGTTGTTCTGGAGTTAATCTAATAAAGTTTACTGCATATCCAGAAACTCTAATAGTTAATTGTGGGTACTTCTCTGGATGCTCTACCGCATCTAATAATGTCTCACGTTGTAGTACATTAACGTTTAAGTGATGAGCATCTTGATCAAAGTATCCATCTAAGATAGATACTAAGTTATTAATCTGTTCTTCTTCATCAGATCCTAATGCCTTAGGAACGATAGAGAAAGTATTTGAGATACCATCTTGACAATAATCATATGGTATCTTAGCTACAGAGTTCAAAGATGCAACTGCACCAGAAGTATCACGTCCATGCATTGGGTTCGCACCTGGAGCAAATGGCTCTCCAGCTTTACGTCCATCAGGAGTAGAACCTGTCTTCTTACCATAGACTACATTAGATGTAATTGTTAATACAGACATTGAATGTTTAGCATTTCTATATAGCTTATGCTTTTGTAACTTAGTCATAAATCTCTTAACAACATCTACAGCTAAACTATCTACACGGTCATCATCGTTACCATATTTAGGAAAATCACCTTCGATTTCAAAGTCAACAATAATTCCTTCTTCATTTTTAATAGGTTTAACTTTAGCATATTTAATAGCACTTAAGGAGTCAGCAATAATTGATAATCCTGCTACACCAAATCCCATAATTCTTCCTACTTCACTATCATGTAGTGCCATCTGTACAGCTTCATAAGCATACTTATCATGCATATAGTGAATGATATTTAATGCATCTACATACTGCTCAGTCAACCAGTCTAGGAATCTATCAAATTGATCCATTACTTTATTAAATTCTAGAACTTCTCCAGTATAAGGAGTAAACTCTGGTCCTACCTGTACACCAGTCTTCTCATCACGTCCACCATTTAATGCATAAAGTAATGTTTTAGGTAAGTTACATCTAGCTCCAAAGTATTGAATCTCTTTACCAGAATCCATAGCAGATACACAACATGCAATACCGTAGTCATCACCAAAGTTAGGTCTCATAATACAATCATTTTCGTATTGAACAGAGCTTGTATCTTTAGAAACTTTAGCGCAGAAATTCTTAAATCCTACTGGCAGTCTTTCAGACCATAAAACTGTTAAGTTTGGTTCTGGAGCTGGTCCTAAGTTGTATAATGTATTTAAAATTCTAAAGCTTGTTTTACTTACTAATGGACGACCATCAATACCCATTCCACCAACTACTAGAGTTACCCAAAGTGGATCTCCACTGAATAAATCATTATAAGATGGTGTTCTTAATTGACGAGCTAATCTTAATTTAACTACAAAGTCATCAACTAACTCTTGAGCTTCTTCTTCTGTTAATTTACCTTCTGCAATATCATTTTCAATATAGATATCAAAGAATTCAGAAACTCTACCTAAGGACATTGCAGCACCGTTATTCTCTTGGATAGCTGCTAAGTATCCCATATAAGTCCATTGAATTGCTTCATAAGCATTCTCCGCTGGACGACCTAAGTCTAATCCATAAGTCTCTCCTAATCCTTTTAATTTCTTTAAAGCTCTAATTTGATCAGATATCTCTTCTCTTAGACGAATAACCTCCTCAGTCATTGGTCCAGTTAAGTGAGCTTTATCCTCTTGTTTAGCTTCAATTAATTTATCTATTCCATATAAAGCTACCCTTCTATAATCACCGATAATTCTTCCACGCCCATAAGCATCTGGTAAACCAGTAATTACACCAGAACGGCGAATCTCTCTTAATTCAGGAGTATATACATCAAATACACCGTCATTATGAGTCTTTCTATAGGTAGTAAAAATCTCCTTAATCTTATCATTTACGCTATACCCATAAGCTTCAGCAGCTTGATTGGCCATTCTGATTCCACCATAAACATTTAAAGTTCTCTTTAAAGGTGCATCAGTCTGCAATCCAACAATCTTCTCTAGATCTTTATCTATATATCCTGCATCGTAAGCATTTATATCAGCTACTGTATCAACATCAACATCTAAAACTCCACCATTTTCAATCTCTTTCCAGATTAATTCAGAACATTTTTCCCAAATCTTTGTAGTTCTTTCAGTAGGCCCTGCTAAAAAAGAGTCATCACCTTCATAAGGAGTATAATTCTTTTGGACAAAATCCCTAACATCAATCTCTTGTTCCCATTTACCACTCTTAAAGTTAGCCATTGTAATCCCCCTCATCCTATATTCTTATATAATTAAATGATAATAATTATCGTTATGAACAGATTATAACATATAATGATTCTAATTTCAATCAATTCCAGAATCATTAATAATGAATCTCTTTATCAAAACTATTATAATTTATATTACCATACTTTCCATAAATAAGATGTGAATTATGTCACACTTATCATTTAATATTATATTGTTAAAAAATTATCATTTATTTGCAGTGATAATAACTATATATCTTGTTTAAATAATAACATAAGCTATTTTTATAGTCAATTAAATTAGTTTTTTAGTGAAAACATAAAATTTTCACACAATTCAAACTCAAATAACAATTTCAACAACATTTTTTATGTTATTTATTTATCAAGGTTCAATTTGAATAAATTTTAACAAAAAATAAGCCCGCCTGAATAATGATTAATAATTCATTATCCAGGCGGGCGATTTTTAAATAGATTATACTCCCCCATGGTTAATTCCATGCTTTCCGCCAGTTGTATAATCTTTTATATTCTTTTATACTTTTATTATATCCAATCTATCAATAAATATCAAATAATTAAAGCCTTATTTTATTTAATAATTATTCTTAGTCTAATAAGTTATCTAATACAATTGTTTGTTTTCTTTTTGGTCCTAGTGATATAATGGATATTTTAACTCCTGTTAATTCAGAGATGCGTTCTAAATACTTCTTAGCATTCTCAGGTAATTTATCATAAGCTTCAATATCACTTGTTTTAGACTGCCATCCAGGTAAGGTCTCATATACCGGTTTACATTCTTTTAATATTTCCTCTTTAGTTGGGAATTCTGTAATGATCTCACCTTGATAATCATAACCAGTACAGATTTCAATCTCCGCTAATTCATCTAGTACATCTAACTTAGTAATTGCTAAACTAGTCAACCCATTAATTCGAGCAGCATATTTTACAATTACAGCATCAAACCAGCCACAACGACGAGCTCGTCCAGTAGTTGTACCAAATTCATGACCTACCTTTCTTAGATATTCACCCATCTCACCTGTTAATTCAGCAGGAAATGGTCCTTCACCTACACGGGTAGTATAAGCCTTAACTATCCCCAATACTTCATTTATCTTAGTAGGTCCCACACCTGTACCACTACAAACCCCACCAGTTGTTGGGTTAGATGATGTTACGAATGGATAAGTACCATGATCAATATCTAAAAGAGTTCCTTGAGCACCTTCAAATAAGATGTTATTACCCTTCTCAATCTCTTGATTAATCAATAATGAAGTATCGGTAATATAATCTTTAATCCTTTCAGCATAAGTTAAGTATTCTTCAACTATCTTACCAGCATCAAAGGTATCTAATCCATATACCTTATCTAAGATTAAGTTCTTTAGCTCAACAGCTTCTTCAACCTTTGTTCTAAAGATATCAGTATCTAATAGATCTTCCATTCTAATACCCATTCTTCCAATCTTATCCATATATACTGGCCCAATTCCTTTACCAGTAGTTCCAATCTTACTATTGCCCTTTCTCATCTCTTCTGCCTTATCCAATACTCTGTGATATGGCATAATTATATGAGCTTTAGAACTAATATATAAATTATTAACCTCTACTTCCTTTTTAGCCAAATAGTCTAGCTCTTCAATTAATACTTTAGGATCTACAACTACACCATTACCTATTACACATTTAGTATCATCATAAAGAATCCCAGAAGGAATTAGATGTAGCTTATATTCTTTATCACCTACTACTACAGTATGACCAGCATTATTACCACCTTGATAACGAACTACTAAGTCAGCCTCTTTACCAATCATATCAGTTATTTTACCTTTTCCTTCGTCTCCCCATTGAGTCCCTACTACAACTATAGTTGACATTTAACAAGCCTCCCTAAATGTAAAATGTACAATGTACATTTTACAATTTATAATTAAAATCTATTATTAAAAAATAAATAATATTATTAGCTCTCTTTACGCTTATCTATTGTACATTGTCAATTATAAATTATTATTCAAGTCCAAGTCTTTGATAAATCACATCTATATTCTTTAAATGATAAGAATAATCAAATATCTGCTCTACTTCTTCTTTATTCATATGTTCCATTAGTTCACTATCTGCTAATAATAATTCTTTAAAGGTCTTCTCACTATTCCAAGCTTTAAGAGCATTACGTTGTACGATAGCATAAGCATCATCTCTTAATAGTCCTTTATCTACTAAAGAGAGCATTACTTTCTGCGAGAAGATAAGCCCCTTAGTCTTAGCTAAATTAGCTTCCATATTCTCTTCATATACAGCTAAATTATCGACTACATCAGTAAATTTATTTAACATATAATCAATCAAAGTACTACTATCAGGTAAAACTATCCTTTCAGGAGAAGAATGGGTCAAATCACGCTCATGCCATAGATTTACATTATCAAAACCTACATTAGCATTTGCTTTAAGAACTCTAGATAATCCGGAAATTCTTTCACAAGTAATTGGATTCTTCTTATGAGGCATTGCTGAAGAACCTTTTTGACCTTTTTTGAAGCTCTCTTCAATCTCTAAAATATCCGTTCTCTGTAAGTTACGAATCTCTGTAGCAAACTTATCTAAAGAACTAGCGATAATAGCCAATACACTTAAGTATTCAGCATGACGGTCTCTTTGTAAAATCTGAGAAGAGATTGCAGCAGCTCTTATCCCTAGTTTTTTACAAGCTAACTCTTCTACCTTGGGACTAATATTAGCAAAAGTTCCTACTGCTCCAGATATCTTCCCTACACTAATTCTCTCTAGCAATTGTTCCACCCGTTCAATATGGCGATTAACCTCTGAGTACCAGTTAGCCAACTTTAATCCTAAAGTAACTGGCTCAGCATGTACTCCATGGGTCCGTCCAATCATTACTCTCATCTTATATTTTTTAGCTTGCCTAGCTAAAGCCTGCTTTAATTCCTGCAAATCATCTAATATCAGCTCTAAACTCTCTTTCATCTGTAAAGCCCGTGCAGTATCTTTAACATCAGAGGATGTCAAACCCATATGTATATACTTGGATTCCTCTCCTAAACTTTCTGCAACAGCTGTTAAGAAGGCCAAAATATCATGGCGAGTCTCTCTTTCTATCTCTTTAATTCTATCTACACTAAAGGATGCATTCTCTCTAATTTTATCCATATCATCTTGAGGTATCTCTCCAGTCTCTGTTAAAGCTTCACAGACTGCTATTTCAATATCCAACCATTTATTAAATTTATTCTCTTCATCCCAAATTTTCTGCATCTTTGGCAAAGTATATCTATTTATCATTTATCTATCCTCCTAGCAGTTAATTTTAATACTGTATCATCAAAAACTTCAGTTACTAACTATCATTTATAAAATTTAAAATAAGCTAGTAATTTATAAACAATAGTTAATAACCAAGATTCAATGTTAGTAAATTATTATTCAACATTAATATGATAGCAAACAATTAAATAAAAGTCAACGATAAGTCGAATTTTAATGATTTTTAAATTATTAATATTCGTATATTTTATTAATTTACTATGTTAAAGGACAAGAGTAAAATGGGCTACCGCCCAGTCTCTTCTTATCTGAGGAAAAGTGGGAGTTTTTTCTCTTTTATCTTTCCTCTTCTCTCTAGGTCTAACGACCACTTCGCAATAAAAAATATCTCCTAAAATTAGGAGAAGCTCACCTTACTTGTTTTGTACGAAGAGTAATTGAAACTTATTACTCGTAGGGTATTTTATTACCTGTAGGGCACAAAGAGTTGATAAACCCAGAGAGGACTGGGAATTATGTAATGATTTTTGTAATAATTAAAAAGATATCTTTACTTATAAAAATACATACCTATCCCTTAACTAAACCTTGACCTGGATCAGTAATCTTTATCATCCCTGCATAGGCACAGGTCAATTTGGAGCTTTCCAACAAAGCAGGATTTCCTGCTACCTTAACATCTGTCTTCCCACCTGTCCAAGGTGCTACGATATTGGGTACACAAGGCATCGGCTTTAATTTTCCTTTATTAGCCGCTGTAGCTGCTGCTACCGTAGGATTAGCCATGCTCTTGCATTTACCAAAGGGCTGAATATTAGCCATAGGCTTATAATCCATCATAGTAGCTACCAAGTTACCTTGCATCTTAATGTTATGACCTGCTACCACTTTTAGTGACCCTTCTTTGTCGCCTTGACTACACTCTAACTTAGCCCCTGCACAGACATATAACTTACTTCCACTAGCCCCTAAGCTAGTAGGAGAGCTACTCTCTTTACTTTCTTGCTTATTACTCTCTTGATTTTCTGACTTGGATTGACTGCTACTGCTTGTACCTCCTGCCACAGTCCTAGTAGTACTTTGGTCTTGTTTATCTTTTTGACTCTCTTCTTCTTGAGTTTGTTCTTCCTTTACTTCCTCAGGAAATTTTATCTTCTCTCCAGCATAAATCCATAAGAACTCATTTTGAATTCTATTATCTTCATCTAGGAATTTATTCTCTTCTAAAGCTAAAACATCCTCCTTAGAAGCCTTTTTCCCATCTTTAGTAACTATCTTATCACCTTCTAAGTAATAAGGAGCTGGTTCTTCAAGCCATAAACCAAAATCTCCTTCTTGGAAATTTTCTATCGGCAATTGACTACCTTTCAGATCTTCTTCTGAATTAATTATAATCATCAACTCATCATTAGATAGTTTTTCATACTCATTGCCATAAATATCAATATACTCATTTTTCGAATTCTCTTTAGCTTTTATTCCTTTACCTATTAAAGTATCACCAAGTTTTATTTTAGCTTTCCCTTCTCTTTGTTTGCTATCTTCTTTATAATCATTATTTTTGTCCTTCTTAAAACCATATACTATCTCCATAATAAAAGCCTCCTTATCTTAAGCACTCTGTCCTCCACTCCCACTTAAATAGCCTATCTGAATTGGTAAATTAATACCATAATCTCCGTTTCTAAATTTTTTGATTTCTATAGTGTATCCCTCTTCTTTATTCTTCTGAACTGTTCCTTCAGGATCAGAAATAACTAGCGTCTGTCCATATTTTATAGTTAAAGTAGTACCTTTTAATAAATAATAATTCCTATAATTGTCTTTAAATTCATTCTGCTTATTATTTCTTAAATAGTTCCTAATATCTACTTCTCTACTACTAGAGCCATTTATAAAGATAGTTCCTTCCCCATTAGAATCGTTATAGATATAACAATTGTTCCCTTCATCAAACTTATATTCTTTATGATAATTGTTTACATTTACTACATTATCCCTTCCATATAAAACTGGATATTCAACTTCAAATCTTAATCCAAAATCTCCATTTTTGAAATCTTCTATTAAAATAGAGTTTTTATATAAAACCTCCCCTTGATTACCTGAATAATCTCCATATTGAATTAATACCATATTTCCATCCAATGTATACAGATAATATATATCTTCAAATTCCTTATCAGAATAAAGGTAATATTCTTTGCCTTGAGCAGAACCAGCTTCTCCTATAAATTCAATCTCTCTTCCTATTACTTGACCATCTAATGTTATCGCTTCTCCGCCTTTACCTAAATACTCTTTTATTTCTTCAGTTTCTTGTACAAAGGCTGGCTCACCAACACCTTGCTTATTAGAACCAAAGCTACCATGTACTACATTATAAACCTTTGGCAAGAAGATTCCATAATCATTATTTTTAAAGTTTTCAATCTTTAAAGAATCTCCTTTTCCATAATTTATAATTAGATTGTTCGATTTAGGATAATATTTATATTCTACAGTAAAGAGAACCTCTTTTTTATCCTCATCCTTATAAATCTCTTCCTCATACTCTACTCTCTCATCTTCTTCTCGAACAAGTTTCTTCTTTAAATTTAAATTTTGACCCACTTTATGACCATTAATCAAAATATCTCCAATTCCCTTATTACCATCACCATAATCTTTTCTAGCTCCAAAACCAGCCAAATATTCAAACTTATCACTAGGATCTTTATCTTCTTTTAAGTTAAGTAGTTTTAATAATAAGTCTACTTTATCTCCTTTTTTATCTTCTAAACTTCCTTCTAAAATATTATAAGTAGAGCTGAAAAATTGATGGTCTTGATACTTACTTGATAAGATTAAATAATTATCTTTAAAGTCTTTTTCATTATCACTAAAAATATTTCCAGTTAAACCTTTTTTCAAATAATTATCTTCATAGATAAACTGATTATACTTTTTATCTAAAATATCTTTATAAGTTATCTGATTCTTTTCTAAATCTAGATTATATTCTGCTGCCTGCTTGTCCAGTATACTTATGTGAGTTATTAAATAATAGTCCCAATTTACCCTATCCCAACCTTCACCAACCTCTATACCTTGTTTT
Organism: Orenia metallireducens; assembly: GCF_001693735.1. Taxonomy (GTDB): domain Bacteria; phylum Bacillota; class Halanaerobiia; order Halobacteroidales; family Halobacteroidaceae; genus Orenia; species Orenia metallireducens. The sequence goes on along the minus strand of NZ_LWDV01000005.1, from coordinate 58,028 downwards.
AATAATTTCCTTAAATAATTATCACCAAATTTTTTCAATCTTCCAAAATAGGAGTCTGGTGCTAAATTACGGACTGTTCTTTTGGCTTCAAAAGGGAAAAAGACAACATGTTTTTCTCCTATTTTATAGGTATGGATAATAATTTGATTCTTCTTGTCACTATCGAGGCTATGGATTAATCTTGGAACATCTTTCTTATACTCTACATCTTTAAAGGAGGTCAATACATACTCTTCTTCTCCTGTTGCTTGATTAGTTTTCTTATTAAAGACATTATCTATTATCTTATTCATGATAACTTTATATCCAGAATGACTAACCCCTTCTGAATAGATGGGATTACTAAACTCAAAGAAAGCTACAAAGTTCTGGTCTCTACCATTCTCATCTTCTTGAATCATTAAATTACCGATTGCCGGAACACTTCCATAGTAGCATTTTACTCCTTTGACCTCATTTTTGTACTTTTCTTTATCTTGAGGGTTAAGACCCTTTAAAACACCTTTAAAGTTAAGGTCTTTTAGATTTTCGCCAACTATTTCAAACATATCTCCTACTGCTGGTCCGTCAATCTCTAACTCTGCTATCATCTTATCTTCTGAATTTGTTGCAAATAACATAGAGATATTATCGTTTCCAAAGAATAATTTCTTTAGATTAAATTGTTTTTCTAAAGCATTTTTAATCTCTTTAACAACTTGTTTAGAATTGACTTCACCATCTTCCATCTTACCCTTAACTGCTTCTCTAACACCCATAGAAAGAGGTTGAGCTGACAAACATAATGTACCACCTAATAAAACTAACTGCAATATACAGGTTTTGATAAATGAAGTTCCTAAACACATAATCATTCCCATGGTTCTAGCTGCAATACGATTTAGTTGTATTTCACGATTTAGTGTTCTTAGGAAATCCCTTTCAGTAATCATTCCACTTCGCAGTTGTTTTCTTACTTCTAATATCGCTGGTCCATAAACAGCAGCAAAATTACCTGCAATCTTTTTAATAAGATCTTTGGAGATGTTTTCACCAAACTTTACTTTTTCTATTAATTCACTGTATGTTCCAGACTTCCATTCTTCTCCTGCTTCATTATAAACTATTCCTGCCATAAGTTTCATTGCTTCAGCTATATTATTAGCTTGTTTTTTCTCAATCTCTTCTTTAGCATAGACCCCTTTATCTACTAAATTACTAGTTCCAGTATCATCTATTCCTACTACTACATCCTTAGCTCCATCCTTTCCAATCTCTTTACTTATTCCTAAGGCTACCTCACTAACACTTTCTCCCAAAACTTCAACTGCACTGTCCCAAGAATCTGCAAAGGTCATCCCCCAATCTGATAAATAATATAAGTCATTCTCTAACATATCTCTTGCTTCCTGGTCATTAGCGTTGAAAGCTTGGGTGTAATCATCGGCTTCTTTATTTGCTTTTCTTAGATTTTCTCTTTCACTATCACCATCATTCCAATTATAAGGAACTAATTCAATTTCAGAAGATACTATCGGTTGACCGTTCTCTACATCATAGAGATAAAAGTGTCCTGAATTCATAAATTCCTCAAGGTCTTCATCATAATCTCTTCCAAAACCAACTACTTTACCACTTTTAATTTTTAAATCATTTATTCTTTTATTGATATTTTCTATTAACTTTTCTTCTCTATTCATATTTTTTCCTTTCTTCTAGTTTAATTTTTTATATTGATATTCCTTCCAACTATTTTTTGCATCTTCTTTTAATAAATTAATCCCTTGTCCTTTTATTATGTTATCATTTTTATCATATTCCCATATTGTCTTATACTTACCTATGATTTTACCGTCCTCATTCTTTACTATACGTAAAACTTGCTTTCCTTTATCATTATATTTATATTCTTCCCAATCTAATATCATCCCACTTCTACTTTTCTGTATATATTTCGTTTTATTCCCATCTTCATCATATTCAAATATAAATGAACCATAATCATCTTCTACAATTGATTTCCTTAATGTTCCATCTTTATATTCATTTTTAAAGAATGCCTTATCAGTAACTTCTCCTTCTTCATTTTTTTCAGTTGTTTCTGTAACATTTCCATATTTATCTCGTTTTGCTGTTTCTATTTTTTTTCCATGGTATTCATTTTTTATTCTTTTTATCCACTTTCCGTCTTCATCAAAATAATACTCTTCTTTATAACCATTAGCATGCTCTGTATATCTTGATTTTATATTTCCATTACTATGATACTTAAACCTCATCCATCTAACTTTCTTACCTTCTTCATTCTTCTCTTCAAAATATACTAGTTGATTCTTATCATTGTATTGATAGCTACTTGTCCCTTTATTTAAGTACATATTTTCATGGACTACTCTCTTTTTATTCAATTCTTTTAAATCATAAGTCCCTCCTCTCCAAGAGTACTTAGTCCAATCATCTACTACTTTAAGTACTTTTCTCTCTACTAGTAAGCCTTTATCATTATATCTATACTTCTTATGCTCTATTACCTTACCAGCTTCATTTTTGTAAATCACCTCAATTATTTGACCATAATCATTATAGTCATAATCTACTGTACCATAAACTTTTCCATCTGAATCTATTAATCTTTCTTGTACTAATACATACTCTGGTATATCTTCTGGCTTTATTACTTGCTGGTCTTGTCTAGTCTGTTCTACTTGACAAGCAGTCAGCGTAAAAGCTAAAGTGAATAATATAAGTAAGACTAGTATTTTATTACATATTTTCATTTTATTCAATTCTCCCCCTTTTTCTGATATAATCTCGCCACAAGCTAAAGCATGTGGCTTAAGTTTTATTTAAATGAAGATAAATATAAATATTATTAATGAGATTAGTAATAAGCTATTCTATCTTTTCACAAATTCAATCACCTCCTAATCTATAGATTTGAAAAATAATAAATTATTAAGAAGAGAAATAAAAAAATTAAAACTGATCCCTAGCTAAGGACCAGTTTTAATTTAACTCTTACTTATCTTCTTTTAAAGCCTCAGGCAACTCAGGTTGGTAAGATCCCATAGTGCATGCAGCAGCTACATTCTGCTCAGCTGATCTCTTTAACAGCTTAGCCACAATCTCTTTTACCTTCATCGACTCACCCCCCTTCTTATACTATCTACCCTTATATACTCTTTATTAAATAATTTATAAGCTAGCGGAGTTATAGTAAACATCTGCCAAATAACCCCAAATAGACTACTTAAGACATAGCTATCTACCTCTAATGTTAAATATAAACTAAAATCAATCACTAATACAATAAAGAAAACAACAAAAGAATAGATCTTTAACCTAACCCGTTTAGGTAGAGAAGTCAGTGGTTTCTCCTTCACCCCTGCTGGGGTATAACAATAAATGAGAATAGCCCCTACTAACAGTACCATCCATAACAATATAAAGATAATTTCCCTATCTATACTTACTGCTAAATAATCGGCTAAAAGTCCTGACCCCACAGAGACCACCGCCCCCAATAAAGCACACCTTAGAACGGTAGAGGCATGAAACCCCCCTGAGAACCTTCTAATTATACCGATACTAATTACAGTAGTTACTGCCAATCCAGGTACACCGACAATTCCCCCTAAAACCACTACTGCTAGTAAGTCGATGATAGTTACTAATATCATCCTCAGCCCATAACCCATTATCTCTCTCTCATCATCAGAGTAATCTCTATAATAATAAGCAACTACTTTATTACTTAACAATCCTAACTTGTCCATCTTTCACCCCCGCTAATTAGATATTATTATTCCTTTTTAGATTAAGTTTTCCTTTTAAAGGTATCTAGCAAAGATATAGAAAGGAACATATTTTTCCAGATTAATTTCTCCTCTATCTTCTCTATATTGTAATTATATCACTTTATGTAAAATATTGCAATAAAATACTTTAATTTATTGTTTCAAGCAGATTAGACCAATTTAAATGATTAAATCTGTCCCTTTAGGAATAATTATGTACTCTAATAGCAAAGATTAACATCGAATTCAACTAATTATCTCCATCAAACAAATCTCTTATTATTTAATCTAAAAATCCCTAGCTACAATAAGCTAGGGAACAATCAATAAGAGTATAATCTTTATCCTTAATTATTTACCAAAGGAAGTATAACTAATCCAAGGTTGAGGCTCAATTCACAGATTCTCCATCTCTCTATCTATGCTAATAATACTAAAATCACACAGGTAAATCAAGATTGCAGCAATCATTAATGGGAGTTTAGCTAAGTAAAAGAAAACCAAGAATTTAATCAAATTACCATTAAAGATTCTTACCAGATCTAACTTTAACCAATCAAGGATTGGGGGCATAATCAATACTTCTCCTAAAAAAGATATAATATAACCTACTAAAGAAGATATAATCGAAATATGCCAATCAACTTTAACTATTATCTTGAAGAGAACTACAAAAAATAAAAATCCTAAGATTACATGTAACCCATACAACTTAAATATATTTCTAATAATTACTAAAAAAAATATGTATATAACTGATATCTTGATATAATCAACCATTTTAACTCTAATACCCAACAACCCTAAACCAACATAACTAATTAATAGTGACTCAGGTAAAATAGCCAATATAAGCTGAATAAACGATAATTCCATTTATCTTTCCCCCTTAATCTTCTTTTAAGCAAAAACTAGCCTTAATCTTCTAATTTATAACTATAATTCAGCTCATCTCTTCAACACATAGCTCTTAAAAAGATTTATATCTCCCAGATAAATCATTACAGCAGAAATCAGTAAAGGTAATTTACTCAAATAAGAAAAAATCATAAACTTGACTAAATCATTACAATTAATAAAACTTACCACTTCAAATTGCCAATAAGATAAGATTGTCGCCAGAATCAGCTCTCCTAAGAACAGTAGAATATAAGCCAATAAGGACGCTATCAGCGCCAGCTCCCACTCAATTTTTACTATCACCTTAAAAAGTAAGCTCAAAAATAAAACTCCTAAAATCACATGTAAACCATATAGCTTTAATATATTTCTGACAACTATTAAAAAAATCATATCTATAATCGATATCTTGATATAGTCAATTACTTTAAGTTTAATTCCTACCAATCCCAAACCTACATAGCCAATCAATAATCCTTCAGGAAAGGTACTGAATACAAGTTGAATAATCGATAATTCCATCCATCCTTCCTCCCAATCTTCTTTTAAGCAAGAAGTCAACCAATTTATTGCCAAAAATTAATTATTACTCTCTCTATTCAATCTCTTAAATTTTCAAGAGATTCACCTCTCCCCAATAAATCTTTATAGCAGCTATTACTAGAGGCACCCTACTTAAATAAAAGAAGGTCAAAAATTTACTTAAACTATCACCACTAATAAAATCCACCGCTTCAAAATTCCAATAAGATAAGATTTCTGCCACAATAATTTCCCCCAAAAAGGATAGTATATAAATTAACAATGTAGCTATCAACGCCATATTCCAGTCAATTTTTACTATTACTTTTAAAACTAAGCTTAAAAACAAAGCTCCTAAAATCACATGCAAGCCATACAGCCCCAATATATTTCTAACAATTACTAGGAAAAAAGTAAAAAATATAGTTATCTTGAAATGATTTATTACTTTAGTCTTAATTCCAATCAATCCTAAGCTTACATAGCTAAATAATAAGCTTTCAGGCAAAACCACTAATATAATCTTAATAAGTGATAATTCCATTTAATCCTCCTTGCTCAACCCAACTTTAGAACAAAATTTAATTAAAGTAAGGTTGAATAACAGTAAGTAGTAATCAGTAAAAAGATAAAGTCTTAAAATATCTGTAAAATCAATTTAGTAATATTTGGGTTTTAAAGAATTTTTAATCATTCATTAGTGTTAATTCCTGTAGATTCACCCCAAGAGTACTTACTTGGGGAAAATTACCCTCAGGACGTGTAGTAAAATTAAGGCTTCAAATTTCTTTTTATGGTTGTTTATCCATATAGATATGTAAATCTAAAGTAAATTCAAAACATACTTTAACTATAGACTAACACGGATAAAAGACACTCAGGTTCCGTAGCAAAAATTATTTTAAGATTTTTTATTAAGTACTAAAAATCACATATTAATTTAAATTTCATTCTGAAGTTGGACAACTCTATACCTTCATTTTTTCTTTAAGATACAAGTAAATTCAGTTCCAAAACCAGCTTCACTCTTTAACTCTAATTTCCCTTCTCTCTCTTCAATTAAGGACTTAATAATATGTAGCCCAAAACCCCTCCCATCTCCTTTAGTAGAAAAACCTGGTTCAAAGATTTGGTGCTGTAGCTCCTCTTCTATGATAGGACCTATGTTGTAAACCGATAAATGATAATTATCACCATTATTCTTTCCTATCAACCTAATCTCCTTCTTACCATTAAACCCTTCCATAGCGTCAATAGCATTATCAACCAAGTTAGAGACGATTCTAAATAACTTATCTAGAGGAAAATCAACATCTTCAACCCCTCTTTCAACCTTATAAGTAAATGAAACACCTTGCTTTATTGCTTCAAGCTTTTTAGGAATTAAGATTGAATCTAGAATAGAGTTGGATAGACCATCACTGGTAAATTTAATTTCAGACAAGTCATTATTTAAAGACTTAATATACTCCTTGACTTTATCCTGCTTATTAAGTTGTACCATCCCATAGATTGTCTGTAAATGATTTAAAAAATCATGTTTTTGACTTCTTAAAGTCTGTATTAACCTCTTATTCTCCTCTAATTTAATCTGTTGAATCTTAAATTCAGTCTCATACTCTATCACCTTATATATCTCTTTAACCACAATAAGCGATAGTAGAGACAAACCAACCACCACAAAAATTACTATATTCAGTAGTTTATCATAAGAGATTCCAAATAAATCAATCTCCTTCCATGTCGCCATAAATAACAATAACATTGTTTGCATTAATATAATAACTATCATTTGGTACATACTTGATTTGTTGAGTTTATCCATTTTATATCACCAACTAAATTTTTAATTTAAAAATATTCACTAATATCTTCGTTTATATTTTTCGACACAAATTACCATATTCCTTGAATCTTACATCTTTAATTAAGAAAGGGTAAAATAATCGAATGATTATTTTACCCTTTCAAATTTATTTTTCTTCTCTTTTAGATAAATCAACAAACTTCGTATACTCTTTTTGGAAAGCCAATTCAACAGTACCTACTGGACCATTACGTTGCTTACCAATAATTATCTCTGTAATTCCAGCACGTTCAGAATCTGGATTATAATAATCATCACGATAAATAAATGCTACTACATCAGCATCCTGCTCAATAGAACCACTAGAACGTAAGTCACTAAGTTGAGGTCGTTTGTCATTACGCTGTTCTACTGCACGACTTAGCTGAGACAATGATACAACAGGAACATTAAGTTCACGAGCCAAACCTTTTAAGGAACGAGATATATCAGAAACTTCTTGTTGCCTACTTTCAGAACTTGATCCACCAGTCATCAACTGTAAATAGTCAATTAAGATTAAATCTAAACCATGCTCAGCTTGAATTCTTCTTGCTTTAGCCCTCATCTCCATTACTGTAATACCTGGAGTATCATCTATAAATATCTTAGACTCACCTAAACGCCCAGCACCTTGAGAGATTCTCCGCCAATCATTCTCATTTAAAAATCCTGTTCTTAAACGATGGCTATCTACTTGTGCCTCAGAGCATAACATTCTCTGTACCAACTGTGACTTAGACATCTCTAAAGAGAAGATAGCTACTGACTTCTTCTCCTTTACAGCTGCATGTTGAGCAATATTTAAAGCCAATGCAGTCTTTCCCATACTAGGACGAGCAGCTAAAATCACTAAGTCTGATGGCTGTAACCCTGATGTCATCTTATCTAAATCCCTAAATCCAGTAGCAATTCCTGTTACATCACCTTTATTATTATACAACTTCTCTAAATTATCAAAGGTATCCATTAAGATATCCTTAATTCCATCAAAGGTTTGAACCGTTCTCCTTTGGGAAAGGTTAAAAACCAACTGTTCTGATTGATCTAAAATATTATCTATCTCTTGATCCCCTTTATATCCTAATTGAGCAATCTGATCCGCAGTTTTAATCAATCTTCTTAAAATTGCTTTTTCTTCTACAATCTTAGCATAATGCTCCACATTAGCTGCCGTAGGAACACTATTAACTAAAGAGGTAATATATGAAGCTCCTCCAACTGCTTCTAAGTGTCCTGTTTCCTTTAATTCCTCACTGACTGTAACTAAGTCAACAGGCTCTCCTTTGTCAAATAAACGATTTATTGCATTGAATATAATAGTATGAGCTTCTCGATAAAAATCTTTAGGTTTTAATATTTCAATTACCTTAGCTATGGCATCCCTGTCTAACAACATAGACCCTAATGTAGATTTTTCAGCATCTATACTATTTGGAGGAACTCTATCCATCTCTTCCATCATGTAACCTCCTTCTAGCCATCCAACATCTTATCCAAGATTTCTTGGATATCTACTACTGGGCTTACTTTAATCTTCATATCCTCTAAGTCTACTTTATTATCAACTGGAATCAAAACCTCTTTAACACCAGCTTGGTATGCACCATAAATTTTTTCAATAACGCCTCCTACTGGCTTAACCTTACCATGCAATGAAATTTCACCAGTAATTGCTATATCTTGACGAACAGCAATATTCTCCAAAGCACTGATAATTGCTACTGAGATCGCTGAACCAGCAGAAGGTCCATCTACTTGACCCCCACCAATAATATTAACATGGATATCATAATCACCAATCTCCTTACCAGTTACCTTACGGATTACAGAAGCAGCAGTAAAGATAGAATCTTTGGTCATACTACCTGCTGTCTGATTAAAACGTAAACTTCCCTTCCCTTCTTTACTAGCTGGGAAAGCGATAGCCTCTACTTCTAACACTGAACCTAAAAACCCACTAACACCCAATCCTAAAACCCTACCTACTTGACTTTTATTACTAGCCTCTTTCTTATTTATAGGAACCAATCTACTTAACTTAACAGCCTCTAAAACCTCTTTAGTAGTAATCTTATCCTCTTGATAATACAAGGCTAAATTATAAGCATCTATTAAAATATTAACAGCACTTCTTCCTTGAATTGTATATTCACTAATTAACTCAGCAACTCCCTTAGCTACCTTCATATCTAACTTATCAGCAGCTTGATCAATAATCCTGATTATATCATCTTTAGTTAAAGGTTCAAAAAATATACTAGTAGTCCTAGAACGTAAAGCAGGATTTAAATCCTGTGGACTTCTAGTTGTTGCTCCTACTAAAATAAAATCGGCTGGAGCTCCGTCTTTAAAGAGTTTTTTGATATATTGTGGAACATTCTCATCATCAGGATCATAATAAGATGAATCAAAATATACTCTTTTATCCTCTAACACCTTTAATAATTTATTTTGTAGTATTGGATCTAACTCTCCAATCTCATCTATAAATAATACCCCTCCATGGGCTTTAGTTACTAGTCCTAATTTTGGTTCTGGAATCCCCTCTTGTGCCAACTTACCCTTAGCACCTTGATAGATAGGGTCATGAACAGAACCTAATAATGGATTTGTTACTTCTCGGGGGTCCCAACGTAATGTAGTTGCATCAACTTCAATGAAATTAGCATCTTCACCAAAAGGTGTTCTGTCTCTCTCTTTAGCAATCTCTAATGCCAAACGAGCAGCTGTAGTCTTTCCAACACCTGGTGGACCATGAATAATAATATGTTGAGGATAAGGTGAGGATAATTTAGCAAGTAGAGCCTTAATACCTCTCTCTTGACCAACAATCTCTTTTAAAGATTTAGGTCTTAATAAATTAGTTGCTGAGACATTAAGCCCTTTATTTTCCAAACACTCAAGTTCAATATATTTCTTTAAAGTAGCTGGGTTATCAACTACATCATCTTTACTTTCTTCATTTATAATTTCTTCTTTTATCTCTTTAATATATTCTTGATGCCTTAACTCTAGCTTCTTATTAATTTTCTCTTCCAATTCTTCCTTGATTGATTTTTTTGCTAAATCATCAATCAAAATATCTTCTAATTCTTTTAAAAGCTTTAATTTATCTTCAAACTCATCAGGAACTTTATCTAACATCGGATGATCTAAAATTATTTTCTGTAAAGCAACCAATTGATCTTCAATATCTTCAGATTCTAATATGTCTAATATATCTAATTTACCTGCCTTTAATAATAACTTTTCTGTTCCATATATTTCTGATAAAAGGTCAAAAAGGGCAGTAATTTTATGCTCTAACTGCCCTTTCTCATCTTGAGTTCGTTTATCTAACATAGAATCTCCTTTCTAAATCATTAGGCTTCGGTCACTTTAACTTTTACATCAACAGTTACATTTTTATGTAACTTTATAGTTACTCTTTTAGTCCCTAAAGTTCTTATATTATCATCTAAATCTATTTTACGTTTATCAATCTTTTCTCCAGTTTCTTGCTCAATCTTATCTGCAATATCACTTGTCGTTACTGAACCAAATAACCTACCATTCTCTCCAGCTTTAACCTTAAAAGTAAATATTTTACCTTCTAGAGATTTGGCTTGCTCTTTTGCCTCATCTAATTCTCTCTCTTTTCTTCTTCTTCTAGCACTCTTTTTCTGTTTCAAATTATGAATATTTCCTTCATTAGCTTCTTTTGCTAAACCACGTGGAATGAGATAGTTTCGTGCATGACCATCAGAAGCATTAACAACCTCTCCTTTTTTACCTAGTCCTTTAACGTCTTTTTGTAAGATGACTTTCATAATACCCCTCCATTATCTGTTATTATATAATAACTATTTAGCCTTGACAACAATCTATTACTAACAAGAGACTAACTTTTATGTAATTTACGAAAATCAATCCAAATATCTAAAAAGCCTATTAATAAGATAATCAATGAAATGAAAACATTAACTATAGGTATAAATAAAAAAGTAATAGAAACAATTATAAACAACATTCCAGATGTTCTGTTATTCTTAAAACTAAATAAATAGTAAATAACAGACAAACCTTCTATAAATAGTAAGAAAGTAAGTACTATAAAAACATTTTCTCCAATGATATTTTCAAGGAAAATAATTGATAAGATATATATAATAGCTAAAAATTTAGAAAATCTAAGTTTTCTAAAAGAAAATTGTAATTTATATTTATAGCCCAATCTATTAAGAATTAAGCTACTAAAATAATAATTTATCACTGAATTTACTATAGCAGCACACATAAAAAATGACGGATATGTAACCTTAAGGAAGTTAATAATTTGAGTTATTATCTCGTCAGCATGGATTGAATACTCCTCTGGTAGCCCTAACTCTTGATAAATACCAGAAGAAGACTGTAAAACTTCCTTAAACTCATAAATAATATCTATATCTAAAGAATAAGTAAATAATACTAAAATTATTATTAATGATAAAAAACTAGATAAAGTTCCAACTAATATGATTACCTTTGATGAGAATTCCTCTTCAAAAGCTGCTCCCATTGCCACTCCAATAAACCCTATTGTAAAAATAAATATTAAAGAAGTTAAAGGATTGACTAAAGCTGCTAATATAAGAGCAACAAAAAGACTGGATATAATGCTAGATTTACTCCCCTTTCTAACAGCTAGAATAACCAAAGGAAGTGGAGCTAAAATCCCAACAAAAGGCAAGAAAGACCCCAAAACAATTATTATCACAGTTATCATTGCAAATAGTATACTATCTATTATTACTTTGTTTTGCATTCTTACACACCTCAAGTTCTATCTTTTAGATGTTCTAGCAAATCACTTAAATCACCATACCAAGCTTCTATTTGGTGTTTATCATCAATATTTAGTTCCAATTGCTTTTCTAATTTTCTATCTAATTGATCGAAGGAATACCCCAATCTCTTAGCCAATAAATATGTAGACATAATTATATTAGTTAAAATTTCTAATAATTTCGCTTCATTTTGTTTAATCATTAGTTTAAATAGTAAAGAAACATTACTCAATATCTCCGTCTTTAACCATTCTATTATCTTCAAATTTTTAGTTATAGAACCCTCGATAGAGTTGAACTTCTTCATGAGGAACCTCCTAGTAAAGCAATATAACAACCAACATCTATAACTTAATTCTCTCTAAGTATATTTTTTCCTGCAAAGTAAAATAAAAGGAGGCATAGATTGCCCCCCATTTATTAATCAATTTTATAAGGTAATAAAGCGATATTTCTAGCTCTCTTAATAGCACTAGTTAATTCTCTTTGGTGTTTTGCACAATTACCAGAAATTCTTCTTGGTAAGATTTTACCACGGTCTGTTATATATTTACGTAGAATATTGATTCTCTTATAATCAATCTTATCTACTTTATTGGCACAAAAATCGCAAGATTTTCTTCTTCCTCGAGCCATCTGTTTTTCCCTCCTTTTAACTTTTTAGAAAGGGACTTCTATATCTTCTTCCATAGATTGTATGTTATTATTACTATTGTTATCATTTCTATTAGAATTATTATTACCCCATTCTAAGAAGGTAACATTATTTGCTACAATCTCTGTAACCTTTCTTCTCTGTCCCTCATTGGTCTCGTAATAACGAACCTGTAATCTTCCATCAACAGCAACTAGTCTTCCTTTTTCTAGGTGGTTTGCACAATTTTCTGCTTGCTTTCTCCAAACGACAATATCAACCCAATCTACATCCCGTTCACCTTGGGAATTTGTATAATCTCGTTGTACTGCGAGAGTAAAGTTACATACTGCGGTTCCATTAGGAGTATATCTTAGTTCCGGATCAGCTCCCAATCTACCAATTAAAACAACTTTATTAAGCAAAATAAAACACCACCTTGTTATTATTCATCTCTTAAAATTAAGTAACGAAGGACATTATCATCAATCTTATAAATTCTTTCTAATTCCTCAACAGTTGCAGGCTCTCCTGCAAAGTTAACTAGTACATAGTATCCAGTCTTATCTTTGTTGATTTCATAAGCTAATTCTTTAGTTCCCATTTTATCTACATTAGCTACTTCACCACCATTGTTAGCAATAACACCAGTCATCTTCTCAATTACTGCTTCAGTAGCTTCTTCACCTAAATTAGACTTAATAATAAACATAGTTTCGTATTTTCTCATCCGTTTCACCTCCCCATTTGGTCAATGGCCCTGTATAGAGCATGGAATAACATAATAAATTATAACACTAGCTTGTCTAGATTTCAACTATTTTTTATAGTTTATAAAATATTTATCATGGTAATACTTCAACTCTAAGCTCCATCAGAATATGTATTAACCAATTAACCCTAATTAATTATACATTAAATTTGAAGTAACATACATCTCCATCTTGAACAATATACTCTTTACCTTCAAGTCTTAAAGTTCCAGCTTCTCTTGCTTTAGCAAAAGAACTTGCCTCAATTAAATCCTCATAGCTAACTACTTCTGCCTTAATAAAACCGCGTTGCATATCAGTATGGATAACCCCAGCTGCTTCTGGTGCTGTAGCACCTTTTTTAACAGTCCACGCTCTTACTTCCTTCTCTCCAGCCGTAAAGTATGTTATAAGACCAAGTAATTCATATCCAGCCCTGATTAACTTATCCAAACCAGATTCTTTTATACCTAACTCCTCTAAAAACATCTCCTTCTCTTCTCCTTGTAATTCAGCAATTTCAGCTTCTAGGCGAGCACTGATAGTAACTACTTTAGCATCTTCTCCAGCAGCCTTCTCTTTAACCTTTTTAACTAATTGATTATCTTCCTCTGTAATTTCATCTTCTCCTATATTTGCAGCATAAAGAACGGGCTTTAATGTTAATAGATTCAAATCCCGAATTAATTTTTCTTCATCCTTAGATAACCCAGCACTTCTAGCAGGATTTCCTTCTTCTAATACTGGTACTAACTTATCTAAAACAGCCATCTGCTCTTTATAAATCTTTTCTCCTGTTTTAAGCATCTTCTGAGTCCGGTCTCTCTTCTTACTAGCACTCTCCAAATCTGCTAAAACAAGCTCTAAGTCTATAATTTCAATATCCCTTAATGGGTCTACACTACCCTCTACATGGGTAATATTCTCATCATCAAAGCACCTTACAACATGAACAATCGCATCTACTTCTCGAATATTACCTAAAAATTTATTACCTAACCCTTCTCCTTTACTAGCACCTTTAACCAAACCGGCAATATCAACAAACTCAATTGCTGTCGGTACTGTTTTTTTAGGCTCAATAACCTCTGTTAATTTATCTAACCTTCTATCTGGAACCTCTACAATCCCAATATTAGGGTCGATTGTACAGAAGGGATAATTTGCTGACTCCGCACCTGCCTCTGTAATTGCATTAAATAATGTTGATTTCCCCACATTAGGTAAACCAACAATTCCACATTTCATTCCCATCTAATAAACAGCTCCTTTATATTAAGTTTAAATATAAGTTCAAATCTGAGTTTAAGCTTAAATCTAAGTATTCTTTACTTAAGCTTAAACTCAACCTAAATCTACTTTTTTCTTTACACTCTTCTCAAATTTAGGACGTGGGAGCATAATCACTCTACCACACTCTAAGCATTTTATCCTAAAATCCATTCCTGTTCGCAAAATCTCCCATCTATCCTCTCCACAAGGGTGTTTCTTCCTAAATTGAACCACTTCACCAACAGAAAATTTCATTCTTCCACCTCCTAAAATTGTAACTACACAAACCACTACTTTAACAAAATATTACTATAATAATTCTTATAATATATGTATAAATAATGACTATAAAACTCTATATCTAGTATAGTCCACCTAACAGTATATAAATAATTAATATAAATTGCAAGATAGAAAAACAAGGTTCAGATTGAATTTGAGCTTAAGTTTAAATAAGAGTTTACTTAGAGTCAGATTCAAACCTATTTTTAATCTACCCCTTATTTATTATAACCATATGGTTATAAGGAATCTCAATTCCTTTCTCATCAAATCTCTCTTTTATTTTCTGTCTTATAACCCTAGCAATCTGCCAAGACTCCATAGGTTCTGCCATAGCAACCAATCTAATATTAATACTTGACCCAGCAAGTTCTTGTACACCTTGTACTGTAGGTCCTTCTTTAATTTGAGGATATTCTTCTTTTAATTCAGTAGACAATTCCGTTAAGATATTAATAGCTTCCTTAATATTTTGGTTATAATCTATTGGAGCATCAATAACAACCCTTCTAGTCTCTGAACTAAGATTAGTTACCTGTTCTATCTTACCATTAGGAACAATATGTACATCACCATCAAAGTTTTTTACCTTAGTTATCCTTAAGCCAATTTCTTGGACAATACCCTCTATACCAGCAATTTTAACATAATCACCAACTGAAAATTGTTTTTCAAATAAAATGAAAAAACCTGTAATAACATCACGTACAAGATTTTGTGCTCCAAAACCTACAGCTAGTCCAACTACTCCAGCCCCAGCTATAATAGAGGTTGTTGGTACCCCTAATACCTCCAATCCCATTGTTCCTCCAACAAAATAAAGGGTATATCTTAGAGCACTTTTTAAGACAATCTGCAATGTCTTATTTCTTCTTTTAACATATTGATCGTATTTGGTCTTCTCCTCAAATAAACGGTCGATTAGATAATTTCCTAACTTTAAGAGTATCTTTCCCGCTATCAAAATACCTGCTAACTGTAACAGACCTATACCGATTTTTATCAACAAATCAGGATCTAAAATCTTTTTTAAAAAACTATTCAAGACACTTTCAAAATCTGCAAATTCCTCCATAAGTACTATCCCTCCTTAAACCCAATAACTTCATTATTCTTATAAAAAACTCTAGGCACTCTTAAACCAATTCTACTAACAACTTCATAATTTATAGTTCCTAACTTTTGGGCTAGCTCATTTGCTGAAATACTCTCTTCTCCTTCCCTTCCTATCAGGGTTACCACATCGCCAACCTCTGCTTCTATTCCAGATACATCTATCATCATCTGATCCATGCATATATTCCCAATTACTGGTACCCGCTTTCCTTTAAATAAAACCTCTACCTGACCAGACAAAGCTCTAGAATAGCCATCATGATAACCAACAGGTAAAGTAGCTACTTTAGTCCTAGATTTAGTTATATAGGTACATCCATAACTAATCGCTGTTCCTGCTTCAACCTCTTTTACGTGAACAATCTTAGCTTTCCAGCTCATAGCAGGCTTTAACTTTATCTGATCAGATAAAGTGGGATCAGGATATAAACCATATAAGATTATCCCCATTCTTACTAATTTATAATGAGCCTTAGAAAAATTAATAATAGCTGCACTATTTGAAGTATGTATTATCGGAATCTCAATACCATTATCCTTTAAAAAACTGATCAATCTATTAAATCTATCTAACTGTTTTGAGGTATAAATCTCATCAACATCAGATTTGGCAAAATGGGTAAAGAGACCTTCAATTTTAATATTAGGTAAATTAGCTATTTTAATTATCTCTTCTCCAGCCTCTTCAGCTATCAACCCTATTCTTCCCATACCTGTATCCACCTTAATATGTACTTTTATATCAATTCCTAATTGAGATAAATTTTTAGCTAATTCATAAGTGTAAACTGTTGGTGTTAGACCATATTCAACTACCTCATCAATTTGATTTGATAATAAAGTTCCTAAAATTAGAATAGGAGCTTCTATTCCCCCTTTACGTAATTCCACACCTTCATGTACCGTAGCAACTCCCAACCAACCTACCCCTTCTTCTAAAGCTACTTTGGAAACTTCACTTGCTCCATGGCCATAGCCATTTGCTTTAACGATTGCCATTATCTCTGTATCTGGATCTATTCTCTTTCTCACCTGTTTAAGATTAAATTTAATAGCATCTAAATCTATATTTAGCCAAGTAGGTCTTAAATTTTTAATCTCCATAAACTCTCCTCTTTCATAATATAATAAATTTTTCTTAAATTATCTTTTTCTTCATAACCATATCTAACTGTAATTATGCTAACCAATAAAAAATACCAATTTAAGAATACTTATTAAAACTGGTCACATAACTAAAGATTAAAAATAATAATAATCCTAAACTTAACTTCCCTAATTGTGGATAAATTAATTCGACTAGCCTAGAAAAAGGCATTTTAACAAAGGGAAATACAAAGATTAAAATAATAAAAATAACCTTTCTTTCCGATAGTCCTACACTATCGTTTAATCTGCTAGTTAAAGCATACAAGTTACAGCTAGCCGTAGTTAACATCGCCAACCACAAAGTAGTTGAATAAATATAATATATATTATATTTATAATGTGCAATTATATCTATAATAGGAATCTGACTATTTACTATCTCATCATAAAACTGGTATAAGAGATAATAAAGAAAGAAAGCTATTACTCCTAAAACTATTCCACCACCAAAAATTCCACAAAATAACTCTTCTTTTTCTACCTCCAAACTCAAAGGAACTAATACTGTTAGTGCTAAAATTAAGTTATATCCAGTATAAATAAAAGAAGAGGCTATCCAATCTAGTTTTAAATAATTATGGGGGAAAATAATACTGAAGTTATCTATAATACCTCCAAGTACAACTATTATAATAACTAGTAATAGTGGAATCAACATTAAATTTAATTTCATAATACCTTCTACCCCATAATAGTTTGACCAAAGAATAATTATCGTTGTTAATATTAATCCAAGATTTATCTTATAGTTAAAAAATTGATTAAATATCTCTTTACTACCTGCTAACATTACAATTAAACTACCTAATAAGAATAAAGTTAATATTAAATCAGCTATAAATCCAAATTTTCTTCCAGCGATACTATAAAATAAATCTTTATAATTATTTGCTTTTAAAGTATAACTTATCTGAACAATAAAAATACCTAAAATACTAAATAGTAAACTAGATAATATTACTCCCAATAAACCATTATTACCATAAATAACGAAAAACTGTAATATTTCCTGTCCTGAAGCAAATCCTGCTCCAATAATCGCTCCAATATAGGTTACAGCTATCTGTAAAATTTTATTTATCTTCACATTATCCCCCCCTCAATCATTTATATGAAGGGAAAAGAAGATAAATTTAGGTAAAAGTTTACAGTTTAAATAAGAGTTCATTTCCACATCTTAAGAAAGTAACTAGTTTATAGTCAAAACTATATCTTTAATTAAAAAGTGGTGGATAAAAATGGATAAATTTATTTTCGATAAAGAAAAATATCATGAAACAATTAATAGCAATCCTGAAAAAATAGCATCTACTAGCTTTAACAGACAGGAGTTGTTAGAACAAGATAGAGTACATATCGATGATCCATTAGCAATTAGTCATCTTAAAAAAATTATTAGGCATAAGTTACAGAGAAGATATGATCCACAAGACCAAGAATTGATAGTAGTATGTATTGGAACAGACAGATCTACTGGAGATTCTTTAGGTCCTTTAACAGGTTCTAAGTTATTAAATTTTCATTTTAGAAATAATACAAAAATATTTGGTTCTTTAGAAAAACCTGTTCATGCTACTAACTTAGAAGAACACCTAGAATATATTAATAGAAATTACTCTAACCCCTTTATTATAGCAATTGATGCTAGCCTAGGAAGAAGTAGTAGTGTAGGTTCAATTAGTGTTAATGATGGACCTTTAAAACCAGGTTCTGGAGTTAATAAGAATCTTCCTCCTGTGGGCAATATCCACATTACCGGTTTAGTAAATGTTTCTGGATATATGGAGTATTTTGTACTACAAAGCACTCGCTTAAGCTTAGTTATTAAAATGTCCAAAATAATTGCCTATTCTTTATTCCAGGAATTAAGGGAATACAATAGCTAAAGGCTTTGATTTATTCTTTCAAATCAAAGCCTTTAATTTTATAGTATTTTATTCATCTTTAGATGTGCTAGACCTGCTTCTTCAATTATATCCTCTGAAATTATATTAAATCCATTGTTCTTATAAAAATCAACAGCATGAGTTTGGGCATGTAAAAGCAATTCTTTCAATCCCTCTTCTTTAGCAAAATCTATAACTTCAGATAATAATCTAGAGCCTATTCCTTTCTTACGATAGCCCTTTTTAATTGCCATTCTTTGTACTTTAGCGAAATTATCCTTAACCAATAGCCTACAGGTTCCAATAATAGCTTCTGGTGTATAGACTATAAAGTGAATTGCCCTATTATCATCCTCATCAAGCTCTAACTCAGCTGGGACACCTTGTTCTTCAATAAAGACTTCTCTTCTTAATTTAAAAACTCTTTTTAAATCTTCTTCCTTAGTTACTCTTTCAAATTTCATGCTAAGCCTTCTTCTTATCTTTATCTTCTTCTAGTCGTTTAAAGCCGTTGTTAGATTCATTATTAGAATCTTCCTTAGACTTATTATTTTTTACTTCTTCTTTAGCTTTATTATTTAAAGATTTTTGCGATTCAGAGATCTTCTGATCAATTTCTGCCTTAGAAGTACTATTACCCTGGAAGGTTGCTCCATCATGAATAATTAAATTAGAAATAGATATATCACCTATTAACTTACCTGTCTCTACTATCTCTAATCTACCTTCAGCCTTTACATTACCTTCAACAAATCCAGCAATCATTATATTATCACCTTGTACATTGGCTGTTAGCTTTCCTTCCTTACCTACATAAATATTACCTTCAACAATTAACTGCCCATCTAATTCTCCATCAATTCTAATTGATTCAGCCACTTTAATTATTCCTTCAACATGTGTACCAGCACTGATAATAGTTGCTATATCTTTTGCTTTTTTCTCTTTTTTTTCTTTTTTCTCTTTTTTCTTCTTTCCGAACATTTATAGCCCCCCTATTTATTAAAATAACTATTTTATATAGTCCATTGGATTAACTACTTTTCCTTTATATTGAACTTCATAGTGTAAATGAGGTCCTGTACTACGTCCAGAATTACCCGATAATGCAATTATATCTCCTCTTGCAACCCATTGCCCTCTTTTTACTAATACCCGATTAGTATGAGCATATAAGGTCCTATAGCCATATCCATGATCAATTATAACTTTTCTACCATAACCATCATTCTGATCCCCTGCAAAAATTACTCTACCCTTTCCTGTAGCAATAACCTTATGATTATACCAAACACCAATATCTATACCATCATGAAATAACCTCTTTTTTAATACCGGATGATAGCGGTATCCAAAAGGTGAAGTAACACGACCTTTTCCACTCCTAATTGGCCATCCTTGAGGCTTAGCCTCTATAAATCTATTATGTTCTACTACTTTCTGCTTTAAGTTAGACAAATCTTCTTTCTGCTTAGGCATCACTTCCTTTAGCATAACTAAATTTGCCTCTATATACTGTATCATATCATTACCTTTATCTTCGGAGTTTTCAAAATCATAATAACCAATATTATTACTCATATCAGTTTGCATCTCATTATTTTGACTAATATTATCTTTGCCATTAATTAACTCTCTAATCTCTTGCTTTTCAGTTATAATATCCCCAAATTCATTATTAATCTTCTCTATCTCATCAATAAATTCTGACAATCTCTGTTCATAATATTCCTTTTCCTCTTTAAGAACTTGATTCCTCTCTTTATAAGGAAGTAAGTCATTAATCTCATGTTGAGCTTGGCTATATTCTCCATAATAATACCATAAAAAGCCTAATACAGTAATAACAGAAATAATTATACACAAAAAGATAAATTTAATACTACTTTTAGATATACGTAAAGTTCGGATGTCACCATCGGTATGGGGAACAATTGTTAAAGTTATTTTCCGTTTTCCCTTATGATAAGACATAATCCTGTCCCTCCATTTTATAGATTAAAAATGCAGTTATTAAACTTGAATACCTGACTAAAAATTTAAACTTATTACAATTATTCTACATAGAAAACAATTTTCCTCTTTTTTATCAACATTTCAAATTAATTATTTTTTTTATTAAATAAAATTTACAGTATTTAAAACAAAAGTATTATAATGGCATAAGTTATGATATAATCTTACTAATTATAGAATTATACTATAACCATTATTAATAATTTATTCTAAATTGATTTAGAATAAATAAACTAAGGTAACCACTATAAAAATAGCTGGCAATAGGTTCCCTACTTTAATTTTAGTTATATTTAACATATTTAAAGCAATCGCTAAAATCAATAGCCCACCTGTTGCTGTCATTTCAATAATAATAGAACTTGTTAAAAAAACCTTAGCTTGAGTTGCCAAGAGAGTAATAATACCTTGATATAAAAATACAGGTATTGAAGATAAAATAACCCCTATACCTAATGTAGAAGCAAAAGCTATTGCTGAAAACCCATCTAATAAGGCTTTAGCATATAATATAGATGGATCATGCTGTAACCCATCTTGGATAGCTCCCATTATTGCCATAGCACCAACACAATAAATTAAACTACATTGTACAAAACCTTCAGCAACTCTACCTTTATTACCTAATTTTCTCTCAAACCACTTACCTACATTCTCTAATCTATTCTCTATATTAACCACTTCTCCAATTAATCCACCGATTAGTAAACTAAAAATAATATAGGTTGGATTATCAGTCCTTAATGCCATCTGCATACCTATCAGCAAAACTGATAGACTCAAGCCTTGCATAACAATTTCCTTAAATCGATTCTTTAACTTAGTACCAAGCATCATTCCAAAACTACCTCCTATTATAATAGAGATAGTATTAACTATAGTTCCTTTCATTTTATCTCTTCTCTCCTTCTTTATTCCTCTATTCTATAAAAAAATTATACTTTTATCTTTTAATTCCTTCTAAAATAGTAAAAAGAGAGGTTTTTTCCTCTCCTTTTTATACTAATCTTTTATCTTCCGTTTTTTATATAACTTTTCTGCTGCTATACCTGGATGGGTCATCTCACTTGGACTTAAAATTTGATTTAACTCTTCTTCACTAAAGATACCCTTCTCCAAAACAACCTCTCTAACCTTCTTCTTCCCTATTAAAACCTCTTTGGCAATCTCTGTTGTCAATTTATAACCTAGATAAGGATTTAGCGCTGTTAATAGTCCTAAGCTATCTTCTAATAACTCTTGACACCTCTCTTGATTCGCTTCAATCCCTATAATACATCTCTCTCTAAATAATTTAACACCATTTTTTAAGACTGTTAAACTCTCTAGCAATTTATCAACCAATAAAGGGATCATTACATTCAACTCCAACTGACCTGCCTGAGCAGCTAAAGTAATCGCTTGGTCATTACTAATTACTAGAAAAGCTACCTGATTGATTGCTTCAGGGATCACTGGGTTGATCTTACCTGGCATAATAGAAGATCCTACCTGTACTTGAGGTAATTTAATCTCACCTATACCACCTTTAGGTCCTGAGCTTAATAATCTTAAATCATTAGCAATCTTATTTAAATTTACAGCCAAAGCCTTTAACAAGCCTGAAACTTCTACAAAAACATCTAAATTTTGTGTATTATCTATCATATTCTCTGCATGAGCCAGATTCAGACCTGTGATGTTTCTAATTTCCTTAACAACCTTGAAGATATATTTACGAGGAGCATTCAATCCCGTTCCTATAGCTGTTCCACCTAAGTTAATCTGCTTTAATCGCTCAGATACTTTAAATAACCTCCACCTATCGCGGCTAATTGTTTCAGCATAAGCAGAGAACTCCTGTCCTAAAGTAATAGGTACAGCATCCTGTAGTTGGGTACGACCTAATTTAAGATAGTTGGCAAATTCTCTCTCTTTTTCTTGTAATGCTTCTTGTAAGTTAACAACCTCTTCACTTAAAGGTATCAATAATTTTAAGGCAGCAATTCTAACAGCAGTTGGATAGACATCATTGGTAGATTGGCTCATATTAATATCTTCATTGGGATGAACTATACTATAATCACCCTTCTGTCCACCTAAAAGCTCAATAGCTCGATTAGCAATTACTTCATTAACCATCATATTTGTGGATGTCCCCGCTCCACCCTGCAAAGCATCTAGAATAAACTCTTCATCAAACTCTCCTGCTAAGACTTCTTTACAAGCTTGTAAAACAGCATCTTTCTTCTCTTCACTGACCTTAGCTAATTCATAATTGGTGATTATTGCAGCCTCTTTGATTTGAACTATAGCCTTAATTAATTCTAAGTTGACTCTTCTGCCAGTAAGATTAAAATTTTCAGCAGACCTTAGAGTACTAATTCCATAATAGCTGCCTTTCTCAATCTCTCGAGAGCCCAACAAATCCTCTTCAATTCTCATTATTCTTCCTCCCAAATCATCTGAGCTAATGGAAATGGTTCTAATGCTCTATCTAAAATACCGTGTACATAAGCAATTAACATACCATAATTAACTATTGGAACACCTAGACTATCAGCCTTCTTTAATCTATATAAGATTTCTTTGCGATTAGTCATACATCCACCACATTGAACAATTAAATTATACTCTTTAAGATTATCGGGAAATTCTCTTCCAGCAACATGATCAAACTGTAACTCTCCGCCTACTTCTTGGCGTAACCAACGAGGAATTTTTACTGTTCCAATATCATCAGCAGTCCGGTGATGAGTACAGCTTTCACAGATTAATACCTTGTCTCCTGCTTTAAGTTTGGTAATCCCTTTAGCCCCCCTAGTAAAAATCTCTAAATCACCTTTATAGCGAGCAAATAGAATCGAGAATCCAGTTAACATAATATCCTCAGGTACATCAGCAGCTACTTTCATGAAAGCTTGGGAATCGGTAACTACAATCTTAGGCTTCTTTTTAAGACTATCTAAAGCACCCTTTAACTCCCTTTCCTTTACTACCACTGCTTGACCATCATTATCAAGAATATCTCGCAAGGTCTGGACTTGTGGTAAGATTAATCTTCCCTTAGGGGCAGCCAAATCTATAGGAATAACTAATACAACTATATCTTGAGGTTTGATTAAATCTCCAATAATATGAGGTTCTTCAAACTTCTCTGGTGCTTGTAAGATTATCTCTTTCTTTAACTCTTCTATTCCTGTCTGCTCTTTGGCACTAACTTTTAATAATTTAATACCTAATTCCTTCATTAAAAACTTCATATCTATATCTTCAAATTTATCTTCTTTATTAACTACACCTACAACAGGAATCTCTCTCTCCTCTAATTCAGCTAATAACTTCTTCTCGTATTCATCTACCTCTGCTTCAGGATCAACTACCAATAAAGCCAAATCAGTTCTACTTAAAGCCTCTTTGGTCTTCTTGATTCTTAACTCTCCTAGCTCTCCTACATCATCAATTCCGGCTGTATCGATAATAGTTACTGGTCCAATCGGTAAAATCTCCATAGATTTATATACTGGATCAGTCGTTGTTCCTGCTACATCAGAGACAACAGCCAAATCCTGATTGGTCAGTGCATTAATTAGGCTAGATTTACCAGCATTTCTCCTCCCCAAAAGAGCAATGTGTAATCTATTAGCCTGTGGTGTGTTCTGCATAATTCTTCACCTCCAAGTTTATATGAAAAATATAAATTAATTTAGATTTGAGTTTTATAATAAATGGACATTACAATACTTTGTGTCAGTTTACAGTGTACAGTTAACAATTGACAGTTAAGAGACTTTAAAGATTTTTAAAACTTGGTTACTTTTAAGGCGCCCTAAAGGAAGTTTTCTTTCTTTCTGAGGAAGTACTCTTGGAGTGCAATACTAAAAGTAACACGGAAAAAAGCTGATAAGCTTTCCCGTAATAGTTTTAATAATTTTGCTAACTTTTAAAAAGTAAAAATGTCGCAATACCCTATATTCCCTATTCACTTAAAATTACTTTTGACCAGTTCTTTTAAAGTAATGTGGTGAATCTCCCCACTCACCATAAATAATCTCATCACCTACTGTACCTACTCTAGCAGCTAAGCAGTTCTTACAGTCAGATGCTTCTTCATCGATACAGGGTTTATTCTCATAGAGTTGATACTCTGTTCGATATTTTCGGTGAGTTATAATCGGCATTAAGATATTAGCCCCAGCCTTTAACGCCATCTCACGCCCTACTGGATTTAGAGCTTGTAAGGCAGTAGTTGCTGCAATATTAATATCTTTCATTAATAACCTTAAGATTGCTACCATCTTCAATCCCCAATTAAGATTTCTAGTCTTTATTAATTCATTATCTTCAACATCCTTAGCTGTTGGTGTATCTTCATGGAGAACATAAGGTCCCATCCCAACCATATCGATATCATTCTCTTTAAAGAAGAGTAAATCATCAACCAAGTCTTCTATAGTCTGGCCTGGAAATCCAATCATTACTCCAGTACCTACTTGATAACCTATCTCTTTCATCTCTGCTAAACACTCTAATCTACGTTTAAAGTCATGATCATCAGGGTGAAGGGAGTTATATAGCTCTTTGTTAGAGCTCTCTATTCTCAGCAGGTAACGATGGGCTCCTAGGTCATACCAACGCTGATAAGTCTCTTTACTCTGTTCCCCTAAGGATAGGGTAATCCCCAATTCATTATTACTTAGTTCTTTAATCTTCTTGATTATATTATCAACAAACTCAACAAACTCCTTATCACTTCTTTCACCTGATTGTAGAACAATAGAACCATAATTGTTTTCATAAGCCCATTTAGCCCTATCTAAAATTTCTTCCTCTGTCATAGTAAATCTCTCTACCTTATTATTATCCTTTCTGATTCCACAATAGTTACAGTTCTTAACACATACATTACTAAACTCTATTAAACCTCGATAATAAACCTTCTGCCCTATATATTCAGCTTTAACCTGATAAGCTCTATCATATAACTTCTGTAAACCTTCTTTATCCTCTAAATTCATTAAATAGATTAAATCATCTCTAGTCAATTCACCTTTGTTCAAAATAGCTTCCAAGTTCATCTCATACCCTCTTTCTAGTTTAGTTTTCATCTGAATTAAAATAATTATTAAAAAGTATCTCTAACTTCTCTTTCAACTTATTACTTACACACTGTCCCAATAATAGAAACTCTTCATTCTCTTCTATTATTTCAGAATTAGTAAATTGTTCTTCTCCAACCTTGAAAAGATAATTAATTCGCTTACCTTCTTTTTTATTAAACCAGACCTTATTATCTTGGTCAATATATTTTCTTACTTAAAAGTATAAATCTCTTTTTTCATTTTCAATCTCCTCTAACTTAGCTTCTATCTTCTCTTTAGTCTTCTCATCTTCTATCTCAGCCAATTTTTCTTCTATCAGCTTCTCTCCTAACTCTTTAGTCTTTTCAGAAGCATAATCTTCTAAATATTCTTTGAAGGTTAATAGAGCATTAGGCCCACAGTACCTTTTGATAAATCCAGGAATAGCAAATTCCATAAAATGCTCTCCAGTACGACCTAAACGGTAACAGGCAGTACAGAAGGAAGGAATATATCCATCACTAAGTAGTTCATAAATTACATCATCTAAAGAACGACTATCTCCTATCATAAACTGCTCACGGTTTATATCTTGTTCATCATCATCTTCAGAATAACCATTTATCTCTATCTTAGTTCCTGCATCAATCTGTGATACTCCTAAATTAATAACCTCTCTTCTTAATTTAGCATCCTCACGCGCTGTTAAGATTAATCCTGTATAAGGGACAGCAAGCCTTAAGATAGCTATTATACGTTTAAACTCTTCATCATCTACAAGATATTTATCATCTATACTTACATTACTAGCCTCTTTTAATCTAGGGAATGATATTGTATGGGGACCAACATTATACTTTTTCTCAAGATGAATAGTATGCTCTAATAAACCTAGTACTTCATACTTCCAATCATACAGCCCAAATAATACTCCAATCCCTACATCATCAAGGCCAGCTTCCATAGCTCTATCTAAACCTGTTATTCTCCATTCAAAGTCTCTTTTAGGTCCAGAATGATGTACCCTTTGATAAGTCTCATGATGATAGGTCTCTTGGAAGATTTGGTAAGTTCCGATACCAACCTCTTTTAATTTTTTATACCCATCTATATCCAAAGGAGCAGCATTGATATTAACTCGTCTAATCTCCCCTTTATCCTCTCTTGTATCATAAACAGCTTTAACAGTCTTAGCAATAAAGTCTGCATCATAATCAGGACTCTCCCCATAAACTAATATAGAACGCTTCTGCCCTTTCTTCTCCATTGCCTTAACTTCAGCTTGTAATTCTTTAATTGTCAAAGTACAGCGATCAATTTCAGTATTAGAAGCCTTAAAACCACAATATTCACAGTTATTGATACATTTATTCCCTACATATAAAGGGGCGAATAATACTATCCTATCACCATAAATTCTATTCTTTAGTTCTTCAGCACCTTTAAATATTTTTTCAATCCATTCTGGCTTTTCAGCTTGTAGTAAAGTTGCAGTCTCTTCTAAAGACAATCTCTCTTTATTTAATGACTTATTAATAATCCTTTCTATCTCTTCTTCTGTCGGCTTTGCCTGTACTAAAATATTCTCCAACTTCTTATCATCAATAAAATCTTTTGACACCTTCATCACTCCCCTTGAGGTTTTTTTCACATTTATAAACAAAAAAAGACTTATCACAGAGATAAGTCTTGATATACTAACCCTAAGACACTCTCTCCTATGATTAGGATACCCCTTTCATTTAGAGAACTTGCACTAATATTCCACTTACCCCTCTAAACCAGGAAAATCCCAATCTATTAGGGTGTTTCATGTGAAACATTGGTATATTCAGATTTAATTATATTATACATTATGAAAAAGAAAGTTTCAAACAACTTATTCTTATTTATCTAATACTTCAATTATTCTAAATAAATCATCATTAGAATAATATTCAATAACTATCTTCCCTTTCTTCTTTCCAGATTGTATTGCTACTTTGGTCCCTAAAATACCTCTTAATCTCTCTTCAACTATAGTCACATTTGGGTCTTTTTTAGTTACTGCTTTCTTTTTAGACTTACTTTCACTTGTTTTATTCTTCAACCCTTTAATTAACCGTTCCGTTTCTCTTACACTCAACTCTTTCTCTATTATCTGATTAGCTACTTCCTTCTGTAAATCAATATCTTCAATAGCTAATAAAGTGCGAGCATGCCCCATTGCTAGAGTTCCACGTGAAACATATTCTTTGATTTTATCAGGCAATTTTAACAACCTTAAAGAATTAGCTATGCTAGAACGGCTTTTGCCAACCCGTTTAGCCAATTCAGCCTGTACCAAATTAAAGGTATCGATTAATTGTTGATAAGCCTCAGCTTCTTCAATTGGATTTAAGTCTTTTCTCTGTAAGTTTTCAATTAAAGCAATCTCCATCATCTGCTGCTCATCAATATCTGTAATAATTGCATCTATCTCTTTTAGATTTAAATTCTTAGACGCTCTATATCTTCTCTCCCCTGCTACTATCTGATAGCCTGAACCACTTTTAGCCTTTCTCACTATAATAGGCTGAATCAATCCATGCTCTTTTATAGAATGTGTCAGCTCCTCTAACTCCTCTTGATTAAAGGTCTTTCTTGGTTGATAAGGATTAGGTTCAATGGAATCTAAATTAATCTTCTTTATCTGTGAATCATCACCTTCTACTAAATTACTATCAGGAGTACTAATCAAAGCATTTAAGCCTCTTCCTAATCTTCTTTTAGACACGTACCATCACTTCCTTTGCCAACTCTAAATATGCTTTAGCACCTGCAGATGTTTTATCATAAATATTAATCGGTTCTCCAAAGCTCGGTGCTTCACTTAGACGTACATTTCTTGGGATAACTGTCTTATAAACAATCTCACCAAAATGCTCTTTAACCTCATAGCTCACCTGTTCAGATAAATTTGTTCTAGAGTCATACATTGTTAATAGAACACCATTTATATCAATATCAGGGTTCAGTCCTCCTTTAATTAATTCGATAGTGCTTAATAACTGACTTAATCCTTCTAAAGCATAATATTCGCATTGAATAGGAATTAATACTGAATCAGCTGCTGCCAATGAATTTAGAGTCAATAAACCTAAAGAAGGTGGACAATCTATTAAGATAAAATCATAGTCTTCTTTCACCTCATTTATTGCCTGCTTAACTTTATACTCTCTAGAGATACTCGATACTAACTCAATCTCTGCTCCTGCCAATTCTAAGGTTGCTGGAACAATATCCAATCCTTCTATAAGAGTATTTTTCATTATTTCACTTATCTTCTTTCCTTCTATTAACACTCCATAGATACAATCTTCTATCTTAGACTTGTCCACTCCAACTCCACTAGTTGCATTCCCCTGAGGATCTATATCCAATAATAGAACCCTCTTACCTAACTCTGCTAAATAACTTCCTAAATTAACAGTTGTAGTACTCTTTCCTACTCCACCTTTTTGATTAACAATTGCAATAGTCTTACTCATATTTTCACCTCTTTATCTATAGTTATCTATCTAAAATTAACTTTATTAGTGTACATAATTAATACAAAATCAATTATATATTATTATTTGTACTGATTAATTTCTTTTATTACTCTACTAAATAGTTCTTGAACTAAACATAAAATCCCTTTTACTATACAATGTTTATCAAATAATTTATCTTAGTTAATTTTAAGAAAATAGAATATCTTTCTATCAAATTAAAATCAATATAAATCGCTTCATTGTAAAATAAAATTGAACTAAATAAAAAAT